>JBDSKU010000302.1:0-5013 GCA_039916745.1 Nitrospiraceae bacterium | reverse complement strand
GTACAACGATACCGTGTTGGGCTTCAACAAGTCGGGCAAGGAAGTGGCGCGGATTCAGGTCGAAGAGCCGATCTATATTCGGCCGGCCGAGCGCGTCACCTGGCTGTAAGTCACAGTCGGTGGAACGTGGGAGGGGGGAGTCCCCCTCCCACGAGAGAGAGGGGAGTGGCAGAGGCACCATGAACATGGATTTGAAACGTACCGTAACGGCGAGCCTCTCCGTGGTGATCCCGCTGGTATGTATCCTTGCGATCCAGGCGGCCTTCCTGAGCTGGTGGCAGGGGATGCACGATGATCGAGCAACATACACAGAGGTTAAAGTAGAACTGCTCCGGCTCGAACGGCTGGTAGCGGACGTCGATAACGGGTTTCGAGGCTATGTCCTGATGAAGGAATCGATATTTTTAGATCCCATGGTTGCGGCGGAAGGGAAAATACCGAGGTTGCTGGATCACCTGGAAAGTATGACGGACCCCTGGCCTGATCTTCAGGGGCGCATCCGGGTGCTATCCGGACGGGTAAATGATCTGCTGATGGTCAAACGCCGTCTCACAAAGGAGTTTGCCCAAGGGAATGAAGCGGAGGTGCTTTCCTACATCAGGGGTAAGGAAGGGGTGGTATTAGCCAATACTATCGCCCTCGCATTCGAGGATCTGGCCGACAGGGTGGATCAGCGGGAACGTGCGCAGACGCGCGATCGGGGCCAAGCGAAAATGTGGGCTCGTGTGATGTTCGTGATGACGACGCTCGGGACGCTCGGGTTAGGGGTGGGTATGGGTCGAACTGCGAGGATCTCATCTCAGGCGGCCTTCGTCCCCGGCGCCAGTGTCTATCAGAAATAAGCCGGTCTCGTGCCGCCGACTCAGGCCCAAGTTGGCGCAGCCCTCCCCGGAGAATTTCCGATGCGGGAGATTGAGGGGGGAGTTATCGGGCGTTGTTGGCTGCCACCAACATACTGTATTCCTAGCGCGACACCGATAGTCTCTGGCAGGCGATTGCCGGACAGCTTCGCAAGGTGCTGCCGTGGGAACGTGCCGGTATCACCCTGTATAATCCTGAGCGTGATTCCTTCCGGTTTTATGCAGTAGAAACCTGCCTGCCGGTTTGCTTCCTGACGCGTGAGGCCCGCCATCCCAAGTACTGGGAGCGCGGTCGGGTGGGTCTATGACCATCGGGCGATGCAGGTCCATCCCAATCTCCAACGTGAGCGGGTCTTCCTGGAGGATGAGTACTATGTCCGGGAAGGCTTGCAGCCTTGTTCTTCCAGGACGAAGACAACATCATTGGTACCAACTTCATGCCCTATGTGCAGAATGCCGCCGGACTGACCGGCGCGAGTAACGCACAGAACAGCATGTTCAGTGTGGTAAGGCATGAATGGCCGATCGAGTCGTTCATGCGGGGCGCGGACATGATCAGTGTGGTGGAATTCGCCTGTTTGGAATCGCTGGATGCGTTCCTCCCCAGTGCCGGAAGAACCTACCGTATGCAGGGAGATTATGCCTGAAGCAATCAGCGCTTGCCCTACTTCCAGTCGGGACAATGGGGCTATCTGCGGGTGCTTCCTCCAGGCGATCAGCGCATCAAGCCGCTGACAGGTGGCCAGCCCGCATTCAACGGGTGGAGGCGGAACTTCCGTCTCAGGTGAGATCAATCGCATCCGGCTCGGAAGTACGAACAAAGGGAGGTCCTGTCATGGGGGCCTCCCTTTGTGGCTTGCTCACTGTTTCCGCGGTCTGTCCTTCAGGAAGGATGAGGCCCGGCCGGCAGCTTCCTTGACGAGAATGCCCATCTTCGGATGTGAGGGCTCAAAGTCTATCGGCCAGTCATAGTGGCGCAGTCGTTCGCTGGCGGTCGGCCCGATCGAGACCACGACCATCTTTGTCAATGCGGCTCGAAACCGCCCAACTGTCCCGCTCTGCTCCAGAATCTGCATCACGTGATCGACCTGGGCGGCATTCGTGATGAGCATGAGGGCAACATTCCCGGCGATAATATCCGCCAACACATGCTTCAGCGGTCCGACATCTTCCGGGAGCGCCCAACGGTAAATGGGGACGGGAAAGACTTCTGCGCCACGTTGTCTCAGGGCTTCTAAGAGTTCAGGATTGGACGTGCCATATTCTTGCACGGCGACGCGAAGGCCTTTGACGGGACGGTACTCGTCGAGCGTGGAGACCACCTCAACCCAGGTATTCGGTTCCGGCACAGTAAGAGTCGGTGTGAGGCCAAGGGCCTTGAGAGCCCCGACTGGCTTGGGGCCACGAGCGACGATGGCCGTGTGCGTGAGCCCCGTGATGATCGAGGCCATGGGATGGCGCGACCGGAGAATCTCGAAGAGGGTTGTGGTGCCGATTCCCGTCATAAGGATGAGGATATCGACCGATCCATCGATCAGTTTGGCGCCGAAGCGCAAGGCCGCGGGGTTGTCCAGGATGGGGATTTCCCGGAGAGCTGGAACCACGCGCGCGTGACCGCCATAATGCTCGATCAGCCGGGTCATCTCCCTGGCCATACGGCTTTCGAATGCTGCGACCGTAAGGCCAGAGAATCCCTGTCCGCTCATGACGATCTCTATTGGATGGGTGGCGTGATGGCGCAGCGGAAACCGGTCGATTCGTTCCGAATCGTCAGATCGCTGTCCACGCGCGTGAAGATGCGGACCGTGGGGGTCTCATTTTGCCATCCGGCACCCCGAATGACTTTCTTGATGCCGCTCTCAGGGCCTTGGGGATTCTTCGCCGGGCTCTTCTCGTAGTAATGAGCGTCGTACCAGTCGTTGACCCATTCCCAGACATTGCCGGCCATATCGTAGGCGCCGAAAGGGCTCTTGCCCGCCTCATAGCTCCCGACCGGCATGAGGGTTTTTTCCCCGATCCACTTTTGATTGAAGTTGAGATGTTTGACCGTGGGCTCGACATTCCCCCAGGGGAATCGTCGATCGGTCGTGCCTTTTGCCGCTTTTTCCCATTCGGCTTCGGTGGGGAGGCGCTTGCCCGCCCAGGCGCAATAGGCCTCCGCATCAAACCAATCCACATTGATCACGGGCCGGTCGGTCAGTGATTCAGCGATCGTGTTGCCTTGCCAGAGGTTTCGCGTCGGGTTCTTGGGATTTTGTGGGACACGATGGCCTGTGGCTTTGACGAATTCAAGATATCGACCGTTCGTCACTTCGAACTTGTCGATAAAAAAGATGTCGACAAATACGTCATGCCGTGGGTATTCATCGCGCCCGCCATCCCGGTCTCCGTGTGGGACTCCCATCGGAAAAGAGCCGGCCGGAACTACGACCATCGGCGCGCCGTCTTTACCCGTTGGTGGTGTGAGAAGAGCCTGAGGCGATTGGTCGGCGGCGAAGAGCGGGGATAGGTTGGCTAAGACACAGAGTAGAGTCGAAAGAAGCACTGGTCGGACAGACATCGTAGTGGACTCCTTGTGCAAGATCTGAGGGCGCATCGTACCATAAGCCGGGGGAGGAAGCGCAGCCGTCAGCTGATCGAATTATGTCCTCGTTCGTTGGGTTTTTCGTTGACGGAGCAGGAAGGGCTCCCTACTATACGGGCACGATTGAGGATGATTATGAGTGCTCCGCTCCATCGAGGATTGCGACATGTGGCGCTGCGCGTCACGAATCTCGCGCGTTCGCGCACGTTCTATGAACAGCTGCTGGGGATGAAGGTCGTATGGGAGCCAGATTCGGATAATGTGTATTTCAGTTCCGGTTCCGATAATTTTGCCTTGCATCAGATCCCGCCTTCGGAGCTTTCTGCCTATCAACCGGTGAAGGGGCAATTGTTGGATCACATCGGCGTCATTCTTGAAAACCCTGAGGCGGTCGACCGGATGTATCGAGACGTTGAGCCGCGTCTCATGAAACTTGGCGGGCAGGTTGAGAAGCCGCCGAAGCAGCATCGTGACGGCAGCTATTCCTTTTACTTTTCCGACCCCGATGGGAATGTCATTCAAGCCCTGTTCGAACCCACCATCAGCCAGCTTAAATGGGAAGTGACGAGTGATCGGTGATGCATGACCAGCTGAAGACCGGGCATCGGTCCGTCCCGCGCCCATCACCCATCGCTCTCCACGCATCACGATCATGAAGATCTGGGACAGTTTGCCGAAACATCAGTATCTGAGTCTCGCGCCCTGGACCTGGGTTCAACTGGAAAGCGCCGAGCCTCCGGGACCCTTTCCCTTTGTCGCAGGGGTCGCGCCGGAAGTCGTCGCCAGTCTCCAAGAAGCCCATCACCTCCTGGCCAGCGCAATCGATACGGCTATCAGCGATGTGTTTTCTAAGCGAGCTCCGGTCGATGACCCCGATCGTCAGCGACGATTGGAAGATGCCTATGCGGAGGCGATCAGCGCACGTCCCTATCTGCAGCAGCACATTCGCTGTGGACGGAAGCCGGACGGGACGTTTCAATGGGAATTTTCGACCGATCCCTCCAAGTCCACCACGGTCACGAACGGCGGGCTCAGAATCTTCCACTCTGTGAAGCGGCAAGCCATTCCGATCGGGTTCGACCAACGACAGTTGGGGCCGGCGGTCGGCAAAATTCTCGGATTGTTGGACGGCACGCATCAGACCGACGAAATGAGAACGGTGGTGGCAGCCTCGGGGCGAGATGGTGAACGCCTGCTCACTCGATTGTTCGAATCCCTTCACCAGCATGAATGTTTGGTCAGCTCGAGCACGGCCTCTGTCAGATCCCGTTGGTTCGAGACGGTACAGGATCAAGACATGGTCCATCTCGGTCACGCCGCCTTGCTGTATCGGCAACGGGACCAGGCGCTGTTGTTCGATCCCTGGCTGCTTCCCTGGTTTGCGGAATCCTCCATCCCGTCGTTGTGGGGATCGCTCCTGCCCAAGCCGGCTGCGGTGTTCTTAACGCATGATCACGACGATCATGTGGATCCTCGTACGCTGTTGCACCTGCCCAAAGACACGCCCATCATCGTGCCGAGCCGAAGGAATCGGCGGATGTTCTCCTACGATTACCTGTCGCTCTTGCG
>JBDSKU010000301.1:0-8143 GCA_039916745.1 Nitrospiraceae bacterium | reverse complement strand
CAGGCGCTCCGTGAGCGCATTATGCGGTACTTTGAGAGCGATATGGTCGACGAGGAGTTACGGATTCCGTTTACGGCTCAAGGGGTCATGGCAGAGATCCGCGCCCGGATGCGTATCTTGTCCGAAGCCTATGATGCCGAGGGACTCACGGTACGGGTGCGATCTACCCCCGAGAACCTGACCGTCATCAGAAAGAAGCTCGCGCGATGAGGCGTGGATTTCGCCGTCACCTGACCGACGTATGACCCAAAAGCAGTCTGGCGCTGAACAACGGGGTCTGGTAGCTGTTTTCACTGCCGAGCCTCGACCGCCTTTTCGTCTGTTCTCGTTCCTCCACCCGCGCTCACGTCCCGATGCAATTCCCGCCGCGAATCGAGTACATTGTGCGGATTCTTCGTTTTTGTCTGTTGGTGAGGAGGCATCATGGGGGTATTTCGACGACCCGAGTTGGGAAAGGATAATCCGGTTGCGCCGCAAATGTATGTCGGGCCCCGGCGGAGGCTCGCGTTGGCCCGTGCGGCCTCGACGTCGCAGGTCCCTACGCAGGGTGACATGGTGGAGATGCTGCAGACTCTGACGGCCGTCGCGAAACGGTTTGTGGCGACTGTGCCTGCATCGAAGAAGAGGCAAGCAGAACGGGATGCGCTCCTGGAAGCCATCACCCGGGCGCAACGTCTCTTGTCGGGTGAGGACCTTCCTCGGTAGGGCCGCAACGCGTGGGCGGGTGGGGCTCGAAGCAGGAACCGATCCCGGGAGTCTGTTTCTGTCGGTGATCGTGTCGCTTCAGTGTCACGCTTCTTCTGGTTTCGCATCTGCTGGGCGGGTCCATTTCTCTGATGAAAGGTGTCACGATGGAGTATGTTGTCGGGGTGCTCTTCGGACTGGTCCTGCTGGTCGGCCTTCTTCTCTTACGCCGTCAGTCGCGCCTGTCTACGCCTCGCCCGCATCTGAGGGCCATCCCCACAGGCTGCAGACGGGTCTATCTCGTTTATCTTCGTCGGGCGGGGAGGAAGCTGGCCTTCGAGAGCGCTGAGTTTAAAACGTGGGTAAATCAACGACTCGCAGCGCTCTTGTGCGAAGCTGTTGCAGGCTGGACATTGGCGGTTGCGGGACTACCATGTGCAAAAGAAACCCCTTGATGAGAAATGGCCATGAGTGAATTGATCTTTGTGGTAGAAGAGGCTCCTGAGGGCGGGTACATTGCACGCGCGCTCGGGCAGTCTATCTTCACGGAAGCGGACACGCTGGCTGAATTGCCGGAGAAAGTCCGTGAAGCCGTTCGTTGTCACTTTGAGGGAGGCCACGCTCCCAAGGTCGTCCGCCTTCACCACGTCCGCGAGGAAGTTATCGCCGTATGAGGCTTCCCCGCGATCTGTCTGGAAGCGATCTCGCTCAGGCTCTTCGCAAGCTCGGCTACTCGATAACCCGCCAGCAGGCAGCCACCTCTGACTCACTACCTACGAGCAGGGGGTGCATCATCTCACGATTCCCCAGCATACGCCGCTTCGCATCGGCACCCTCTCGGCCATTCTCGCCGATGTGGCCATGCATTGTAAGATAAGCCGTGAGCAGCTACTTGAACGGCTGTTTGGCTAGAAAAGAACGGGCATCTGAGTCTTTTCTTCCCGTGCATCCCCAGCCTCGTGGGGCTTTCTGTAGACCAAGCGTTCTTCACCGTTCGGAGGGTGTCACGATGGAATATGTTGTCGGGGTTCTTTTCGGACTGGTCCTGCTGGTTGGCCTTCTCCTCGTTCGCCGCCGGTCGCGCCTGTCTGCGCCTCGCCCGCATCCGAGTTTCCGTCCCCATACCGATGCAGCTGGCGATCTCATATGCTTTGCCATGGGGCCGGGCCGATCTGCTACTGACGAACCACTATCCTGATGGGAAAAGCAAAATGTATCGGGAGTTTTTTCCTGTCGGAGCGTTCACGTTCTTAATTGGTTTTCTTTGAGGACGATGGGGGAAATTAAAAGGCTCGGGAATCTTTTCTCGCCGCACGCCATCACCGACAACCTCCAAGCCGCTTTGGGCCAGGTTCGATGATGTGCGAGGGTGTGTGAAGGGGCCGAGCCTATCGCCGTAGGAAGGCGATCCAGGGCATAGGTTGAGCAGCCTGGCAAGGGAGGCCGCCACATAGGTGAGGGCGACTGCGGTGAGGATGCGGCGAGCCCCTTGCTCGTCTTCAGGCGACAGGTCACTGCCTTCTGGTCTATCCCGTCTATCTGGTTCGTCTAGTTCAAGGAACGAAACCAACCAGACGGGCCAAACTGCCTCACCAGTCCTGCTTGCGCTCTTCTTCGGACGTGGAGTAGGCTGGCTTCTCGACAGCCTCTCCTAAGTGAGTTATAAGATCACTATGTTGGCTAAACGATCTGCAAAAACACCGGCACCTCGGCCACGGTACGTGACTGACCGCGCGGGGAAACGAACCGGGGTGGTGCTGTCGCTCAAGCGGTATTCTCGTCTGATGGAAGACTTGCACGATCTCGCGGTGGTGGCTGAACGGCGGGCTGAAAAGCCCGTGAGCGCTGACGACATGAGAAAGCGGCTCCAGAAACGTGGCCTCGTATAGCCTCAGCTTCAAGCCCTCCGTCGAGAAAGATCTTCAGTCTATTCCGCGTTCCATTGTCTCTCGTGTTCTTGACCGGATCGGCCGCTTGCCGGCTCATCCGAATCCACCCCAATCTACGAAGTTGCAAGGTGCTGAACGACTGTATCGTCTGCGTGTGGGCGATTATCGGATCGTCTATGAAGTCGATCGCGAGGCCGAACAGATTACGGTGCACTGTGTCCGCCACTGGCGTGATGTATATCGGACGCTTCGCTAGGAGTAGTTGGGGCAAGTGAACAGTTAAGGGGTCGGGAGTCTTTTCTCTAGTCCAGCTCTCGGTTCCGTGAGTATCCGGTGCAGGCCTGTGGCAGAGGGTTCTCCGTCTTGTTGGGGCTTCTGCTCTCCGCCGTTTCTCCCACCCTCCATCAAAACTTCGAGAATGGTGGCTCGATTGGTTTCACACGGCCTAAGCCGAGCGTGGTCTTTTTGGCCCGTCCCGCGCTCTTCCTCTCCTTGCCGGAACCCTGTCTTTTCTACGCCCTGGCGTCTAGCCGATATAGAATGGGTTCTCATTTGTCATCCGAAGAGGGGGAATTAACGTATGTCTGTTTCAGCATGGAGTCCTACCCGGGCGCTCCGTCGTTCTCCATTCAAGACCCCGCCACTCCGGCTGCCGGGACAATCAGCAGACGAGCGCATGAGCGAGCTGCGGGATATATTTATGCAGGACGCGATCATCACGTTGTTCTTGATTCTCCTCGCGGGACTCGAATGGGTGCGATGGTGGGTGCCGATTCCGCCTCATCCATTCCCTTCTACCACTCTGGCGGTTGCTGCCATCATTTACACCTGGAGAAAGAGACTCCCTTTTGTGACGATGATCAGGAACCTCCGATTAGGCCGGGATGGTGAACGGGTAGTGGGAGAGCTGTTGGAGCCTCTTCGGGAAAAAGGCTATCGGGTCTTTCATGATATTCCTGGCCCAGATTTCAACGTAGATCATGTCATTGTGGGGCCAGCGGGTATTTTTACCATCGAGACGAAAACGAAAACAAAACCAATGGACGGTCGTCCAACAATTCTCTATGACGGTCAGGCCATTCGTCTTAAAGATGGGCGTTCGTTTCGGAAGCCGCTAACACAAGCGCGCGCACAAGCGCAGTGGCTCGCCAATTTGCTGAACGATGGTCGTAGAGCAACCTTTACGGTTCACCCGGTTGTGGTGTTTCCTGAATGGTATGTGGAGCGGATTGGGCCTCGGAGCATCCAGGATGTGTGGGTGCTGAATCCAAAGGCTCTGGATAAATTTCTGGACCACGAGCCGCATGTCCTGTCGGTTGCCGCCATCGATGCGGCATCCCACGCTCTGACACAGCACTGCCGCCGGCCGATCACAGAGGGATCTGAGGAGTAAAGCCCGGTGGCCACGAAGCTGCGCAAAAGAAAACGGGTCGCCCATCTTGAAGGATTCGGTCAAGAGGCACAGCACCACATCCACCCGTCACTCCGTTGGCGGCGCGTATAAAACCAAAGGGCTCGGGAGCCTTTTCTCGGCGCACGCCATCACCGACGACCTCGAAGCCGCTTTGAGAGAAGAAAAGAGGATGGGCTATTCATCGGAACTCACCCGCCGGCTAGAAGAGACTCTAGGACTCCTAGCCGAATGATTTATGCGGACCTCCGCGACGCCCGGTTGTGTTTTTTCTGCGCTGGGTTATGATGGGTCGCTCGTTTCATTGATCGGCAGGGAGTCTTTCACCGGCATGCTTGTTCATCGTATGGTCGCGGTCTTCTCGGTTCGGGCTGGCTCATGAAAGACGACCGGCCCGTCGTACCTGCTTCAGTTTCGCTCCCTGAAATCACCCTCAAAGCGGTCGTGCTCTCGGTGATCCTCGCGGCCGTGCTGGCTGCTGCGAACGCCTACCTGGGCCTCTTCGCCGGAATGACGGTGTCGGCTTCGATTCCCGCTGCGGTCGCCTCGATGGCGATTCTGCGCCTGTTCCGGCAGTCGAACATTCTTGAAAACAATATTGTCCAAACCGCCGCGTCGTCCGGCGAGGCGCTGGCGGCCGGGGTCATCTTCACGATTCCTGCGCTGTTGCTGGTGGGCTATTGGTCCACTTTCGAGTACTGGCCGACGGTCCTGATTGCCACGGTCGGGGGATTACTCGGCGTGCTCTTTACCATTCCGTTGCGGCGTGCGCTGATTGTGACGGCGCGCTTGCGGTTTCCCGAAGGGGTGGCGACGGCGGAGGTCTTGAAAGTCGCGGCGGCTGGTCGAGGCACAACCGGAGGAGATGACGCGGCCGGCGATTTCCGGGCCCTGTTGTGGGCGGCGTTCCTCGGCGGGGCGGTGAAGTTCGGAGAGAGCGGGTTACGTCTGTGGACGGAGTCGTTGGAAGGGGCTGCCTCTGTCGGGCGCACGGTGATGTATGCGGGGCTGAATCTCTCGCCCGCGCTGCTGGCGGTGGGGTTCATCATCGGCCTGCAGACGGCGGTGGTCGTGTTTCTCGGCGGTGTGTTGGGTTGGCTGGTCTTGATGCCTACCTATGGGTTGCTGCATGGACTGCCGCCCGACAAGACCGGACTGGCGGCGGCGATGGCAATCTGGAACGGGCAGATCCGCTATGTCGGCATCGGGGCGATGCTGACCGGGGGACTCTGGACGCTGACGCGATTGCGCGAGCCGGTGTGGCGGAGTCTGCAGACGCTTCGGGACGGATACCGCGCGTCGCGGTCGTCCCGCGGCGGAATGGTGGTGCCAAGGACGGAGCAGGATGCGTCGCTCTGGTGGATCGTGGTGCCCTTTGTGTTGTCCCTGGTCCCGATGGCCTGGATCTACACGACGGTCGTGAACAGTCCGGTGATCGGCGTCCTGATGACGATCGTGATGGTTGTCGCGGCCTTTCTGTTCTCGTCGGTGGCCGCTTACATGGCCGGCCTGGTGGGGAGTTCCAGCAATCCTGTGTCGGGCGTGACGATCGCGACGATCATGCTGGCCGCGCTCCTGCTGGTGCTGTTCATGGGGGCCGGACATCCCGCCGGACCGGCGGCGGCGCTGGTGATCGGGGCGGTCGTCTGTTGTGCCGCCGCGATGGGGGGAGACAATCTCCAAGATCTGAAGACGGGGCATCTGGTCGGGGCGACGCCTTGGAAACAGCAAGTGATGCAGGTGGTCGGCGTGGTGACCGGCGCCGTCGTGTTGGTGCCGGTGCTGTCGCTGCTCCAGGCCAAGTATGGCATCGGCGAGCCGACGGTCGCGCACCCGCATCCGCTGAGCGCCCCGCAGGCGACGCTGATGGCGAGCCTCACGCGGAGCGTATTCGGCGCCGGGCTGCCTTGGGCGCTCGTGGGACTGGGCGCGGCGATCGGCGTGCTGGTGATTCTCACGGACCGGCTGATGGAGCGGCGCGGCAGCGACTTCCGGCTCCCGGTGCTTGCCGTGGCGCTGGGCATCTATCTGCCGCTGAAACTCTCCGCCGCCGTTTTCGTTGGCGGGGTGATCGCGGAACTGGCGAAACGGGCGGCCGGGTGGGGTGATGATCCCTCGCGGCGGGGGCTGCTCTTTGCCGCCGGGTTGATCACCGGTGAAGCGCTCATGGGAATCATGCTCGCCATCCCGATTGCGCTGACCGCGCTCTGGCCCGGCCTCGGTGCCGATCCCTTTACTCTCTTCGACGCGCCTCCGTTCGGCGGATGGCCCGGGCTGATGATCGTCGCGCTGGTGGGTGCGGCCCTCTATTGCGTTGCCGTCGGATCGAGCAAGACTGAGTCGTGAGGGTCAGACATGAGTATTCACTTATTGGAGCCGGAACAAAGAAGAGGTATTGGCAGTCTTTTCTCGCTGCACGCAATCACCGACGACCTCGAAGCCGCTTTGGGTCAGGTTCGATGATGTGTGAGGGTGCGTGAAGGGGCGGAGCCTATCGCCGTAGGAAGGCGATCCAGCGCCACAGGTTGAGCAGACTCGCAAGGGAGGCCGCCACGTAGGTGAGCGCGGCTGCGGTGAGGATACGGCGAGCCCCTTGCTCGTCTTCAGTCGACAGGTAACTGCCTTGTCGGAGTACGGGAAGGGCACGATTGAAGCTGGCGTCCCACTCGACTGGGAGCGTAACGAGGTGGACCAGCGTAGAGATTCCCATCGTCGCTAATCCGGCAACCATGACGACGACACCCGCGACCGGGGTTCGAGCTACTGCCGCTGCGATCGGAATGCCCATCATCATGACCACTCCGACCTTTTCCGCTCCCTGTGCGATCCGCACGAGCCTGGTGCGCTCCGCGAGCGGTTGGTAGCCCAAGTGGTCTTGAATGGCATGCCCGACCTCGTGGGCGGCCACGGTAATGGCCGTGAGCGATTTCCCACTGAAAATATCGGGCGTCAGGCGGACGGCTTTGGTCACAGGATCGTAGTGGTCACCCATCTCGGTCGGTTCCACCGTGATGTGCTGCATGTTGAACCGATTGAGCAGATGCCGGGCCAACTCTCCGCCCGTTCCGGGGTAGTCCGAGCGGGGCGCACTATGCCGGGCAAACACCCGCCTGGTCCAGAGCTGCGGACCCAAAATGACAATACCGATAAGGATCAACAGCAAGACAAGACGTATCATATATCCCGATCCCCCTCCCTCTCTTGTCGGACGAGGCACTCGGCCAAAGCCGGTGGCACACACGATGATGGGATCGATCCCTTTGCCTCACAGGCTAACACAATGGACGGATGGGAATAACAAACCGCGCCATTCCCCATTTCTCATCGCCTCTCCCGCTGGTTGAACAAATGGGGCGGGAGGCAAGGGAGTCGGGCGTGATCTGGTTCCATTGGTTTTCTTCTCCCTGCAAGTGCGCGATCATGCGTGCATGTGAGGTAGTCCATGGACGAGCAACTCCTTCTCAAACGCATTACGGTCAACCCGAATATTTTCGGCGGGAAGCCTATTATCCTGGGCCGCCACCTCGCCGTTGAACATGTGCTCGGCATGCTCGCGGCCAGAGATACGACGGACACAATTTTTCATGGCTATCCGTGGCTGGAAGCAGAAGACTTCCTGGCCCGCCGGACTTATTTCGACATGAGAGGTGATCATGGCTGAGATGGTTACGGCTGTGATGGCGGTCCACGAGAAGGTGAACGAGATGGTGCGGCGGATCGTTCAACGGTTTGCTTCGGACAAAATCATCCTGTTCGGCTCCTATGCGAGCGACACAGCCGACCCGGATAGCGACGTGATTGGGTCCGCCTTGCGTGAAGGGAAGATCCTCTATGACCGGGCCGCCTAAGAGACCGGATATCGTACGTCTGTGGGTTGAAAAAGCTGAGCACGATCTTCTCAATATTGACAACAATCTGAGCGCTTCCCAGTGCCGTGGGACACCGTCTGTTTCCATGCACAACAAGGCGCAGAGAAATATCTGAAAGCGCTCCTAACCCAGAGTGGCGTTGCGTTCCCTAAAATCCATGATTTGACGGAACTTGTTGCCCTTCTTCCTGCCGACGCGCGTCCGGTTCTTCCGCCAGGCATTCTTGAAGCCCTGAATCCCTACGCGATCGAGACTCGATATCCTGGTGTCTGGGAACCGATTGAGCGGGA
>JBDSKU010000300.1:0-5279 GCA_039916745.1 Nitrospiraceae bacterium | reverse complement strand
TTCCCGTTCTTAAGTGGCGCCTGGCGGATTGCTGACTACGCGGCGGTCCGCCGTGCTGTCAGATTCTCATCGTACACCTGGTCAGGCGTCTGGCCGTCAAGCGCCTGATGCGGCCTGGTCTGGTTGTCCAACGTCGCTCCGTGATTCCCTCGTGTTCGCTTCATCGCCTCGCTCCTCTGGTTCGCCACCACCTGGTGGCTTCGGTGAAGCCAGGCTACCACGTAGCACCCTGTCCGAATTTCCAGAGCCCTCTCTGTGGTCGTGCGGCGGGTGAACGATTGGCCTGTTCAAGTTCCACGATTCTCCGTTTTAAGTCGGCAATCGTCTCTGCTCCCGCTTTCCCACCGGGAGTCTGTTGCATGGCTTCCTCGATTTCTGCCAATCATGCTCGAACATTCGGATGAACCGTCAGATAAGCCTGGTAGGCGAGGCCAGCGTCCGTTCAGGGTATCGGAGAAGACTGCCAGAACGGGGTGTCACCTGGTAGCTCTGGCCGTCGAAGAACACGGCAAAATCTTGTTCGCCGACCGAGATCCAAGGAGAGTGTTGCACGTACCCCAAGGTTTCTCGCACGTCGCTCAATCGATCAGTCGCGCCGACATCAGACGGTGCGATTCGCACGGGATGCCGGAAGTTGGATACCGAGATCGCGAGGACCTTGTTGCGCACGGATAGGGTGCCTGAGGTCACCTCGACAAGAGGTCCTTTGGGATTTCTCGTTCGAAGAAACACAACGATTCCTTCCGATGTTGCTCTTGCCAGAGCTTCTTGAATCGCTGGCACGAGCCAGTCGAGATCGGCGTTGTCGAATAGGCGAGGCGTTCCCGGTGCGCCCAGAAACGAACGGAGCAGCCCCACTTTCATGCGAGCGGAGATCGATGCGAGCAACGTTCTGACCTGGTCCGCCGTCAAGACAACAGGATGCGAGTATTCCATGAGTTCGGACGAAAAGGCGACATTGCTCGCAGATTCGAGGCGAACCACGACCTCATCCGTTTCGACGATGGTTCTGGGTGGTACATGTGCAGTTGCACAACCAGTCGTGAGGGCCAACAGGATGGAGAGCCACAAGAGAGACATCGCTGCTCCTTGATACCGGTGAACTACGCCACGCGGGGTACTCTGCGTCACGCGCGATTTGTCGGCACAAAGCTTAGGGTGTCTTTGATGCCGGGCATCTCGCCCACTTTACGAATGCCGGTTTTGGTCCCTTTGTAATAGGGAATCGTCGTCGCCGGGTCTACATAGTCGGTCGTCAGGCTATTCAGCCAGCCCCTGGGATGCTCAAATAACATGAACAGGTGCCCGGGTCTGTTGGCATCGGTGATCACGGCCATCGCGGTGACGATTCCATACGGATTGAATAGCTCGAGGAGGTCTCCGTTGGTGATGCCAAGCCCGTCCGCATCCTGCGGATGAATCTCTACATAGGGCAGTGGTTCCCGGCCGATCACAAGCGGTTTGCGCATGTCGTCGTAGAGGGTTTGCCACCCATGGTTGGCGCGGCCATTGTTGATCCAGAACGGATAGCGAGGATCGTTCATGAGTTGTTGGATCTGCGAGGGGAATCCCGGCCATGATGCCGGGATGAATGTAAATTTTCCACCGTTCTCATAGAGCCGCGTTGTGCCCATTGGTAGACCGTGACTGATCTTCGTCACCGGAGTTTGTACGCCGTTAGTGCCGAGCCTGCGCAGCATGGCGTAGGTCGTCTCGCCATAGTCTTCCTGTGCGCCCTGTACGCCGACTGACGCAGCACGGAAGACCTCCTCATCGGTCCTCCAATCAAATCCTGCGAATCGGTCTGCCATGTCAGTCTTACCCTCGGCACGATACAGTGATTCGATCACGTTCGCCATCATGGCCATGATTTTCCAATCCGGTTCTGCCACGCCAGGTGCATCCATGGACTTCTGGTAGAGCCGCAACCGACGTTCGCCGTTGATGGACGTGAGATTCATTTCACTCCACTGGGCGGCTGGAAGAACGAGATGGGCATATTTGGCGGTCTCAACGGGATAGATATCCTGGACGATCACAAACAATTCCCCTGCTTCAACCGCCTTCAGGATGGCCGCCGCTTTCTCTTGTGTCGTCGCTCCCGTCGCCTGATCCAAGGCGTCATTGACGAGCGCTGTGCGCCGCCCCACCGAAAGCCTGAATTGTTGAGCGTTCAGCGTGCCGCCGACAGGATTGCATCCTCCGACCCAGAAGACTTTCGAGCCTCCGCCTTTGGTCGCCACCTCGTCGACATTTACTGGAGGCCGCTTCCCCGGATAGGCCGGCCGGCTATAACCCTCTTGGTGCCCTCCGAGGCGACCACATCCACTGCCTGGCTTTCCAAGGTTACCGGTCAACAGCGCCAGGTCTACCACCGAGGCGACGTTTTCATAATTCTTCAGCCCCCAGATCAGACCTTTCTCGTAAAGGATCATCGTCCGCCGTCTGGCTGTGCCGGTCTTTGGCTTCGCAATCCATTCGGCCGCCTGGATCAGCTGAGCTTTCGCGATCCCGGTGATGCGTACGGCGTCATCAAGGTCCTGGGTCAAGTTCTTGGCTTGAAACGCAGCGAAGTTGTCGGTTCGGTTCGCGATAAAGGCCTGATCGTGCCATCCCTGTTCGTAGACAATTCGCGAGAGGGCATTCAGCAGCGCAATGTCGGTCCCATTATTGATTTGGAGATGCAGCACGTTGTTCTTGGCTGCCACCGATTCAGCAATGGCCACGGTGGACGTCCGTCGCGGGTCCACGATGATCATTTTCCCTGATTGGTGCGGTTCCCCTGGCAGCAGACGCTGCTTTTCGGCCATGGTTGCGCCAGAGATTCGGGAGCATGTGTTCCAGGAAGTAAATGGATTGAGTCTCGTACGAGTTGGCACCGATCAAAAAGATGGTGTTCGCCAATTCGGCATCGAGATAGGCCGACGGCAAGGCGGCGACACCCGCATCGCCTGAAGCGAAGACTTCACTATTGTAGGCTGGCCTGTTATGGATCGATGCCATCTGCGTGTCGATGCCGGTAAAGAAAAACTTTCCGACCGCCCAATTGTTCTCGAACCCCCGCCGCCTCCGCCATGATCGAAGAATTTCATGGCGATCGCATCCGGGCCCCAGGTATCCAGGGAGGCTTTGATGTATGGGCGCCGAGCGCGATCGCGTCTTCCCAAGTCGTCGGGAGCTGGCTACCACCTCGATAGATGAGTGGATAGGCCAGCCGGTCCGCGGTGGGACGATCCGGGCTGTAGAGGATCGAACCGTGGGTGTCGCCGCGGATGGAATGGTTTCCCTTATTCACCACACAGTCCGAGTCGGGGAGGACCACCACGTGATATCGGCGACCGTTGCGCTCGGTGACCAGGCTGTGCATGGAGGGGGAGATCCATTTGCCGGACCGCTCGGCTTGCTGCTTCGTGAAGTCCGTATGCAACGCATTTTGATGCGGTTTCGGTCCGTCTCCCCGCCCCTGAGGCCACATAAAAACTCAATACCCGCATCCCACGATGCAGTAGGAGTACACGGTGGCGAACTGTTGTGCATCGGTATCAACATGTATGGATATATCAATATGTATTGGCTGAATGAACCCTCAGCGTCGATAGGCCTATTCATCTGTAGGGATAACGTGAATTAGAGCAGTCTGCCGAAGATGAGGTAGGCAAGGCAGGCCAGGAGAGCCGAGGCTGGCAGCGTCACCACCCAAGCCAGGACCATGTCGCGCACGGTCGTCCAGCGTATGTTGTTCAGGCCTTTGAGAAGACCGATGCCGATAATGGCCGAACTGCTGACATGGGTTGTCGAGACGGGCAACCCCAACGACCCGGAGAGGAGCACAAGCGAAGACGTGGTGAGGTTTGCGGATAGCCCCTCCGCATGGTCCATACGCGTGACCTTTTCGGCCAGGACTTCCGTCACCCGTAATCCTCCGAAGTAACTCCCCAGTCCCATCGCCAAGGCGACTCCTCCGAAGGCGGTCAGTTGGGACGAGGTGCTGGGCCATGCGGCGGTCGCGCTGCCGAGCAGGAGCATGGCGACGATCTTCGGCGCATCGTTCGTGCCGCGTGCGAATGACGCAAGCCCGCTCGAAAGCCAATGGATTGTATCGAGTCCCACAACCAACCCCCGCAATCCGGCACGGTCGCATTGCGACGGCACGGCCATGACCGGCTGACCGAAGCTGGAGGCCTGAAACAACGTTCTCGTGTCCCCGCGCACATCAATAGCCACTAATGCGTGGGAGGCCGGCATGACGCACACACAGGCTCCTTCCCATTTCCGTGCAAGTGCGCGAACGGCTGGATGGACAAGGAGAGAGACGGTCAGGGCGAAGAACGGACTGAGCAACAACGGAAGGGCAATCTTTTTCCCGATCGCGGACCAGATCAATCCTTCTCCGGCGAAGGCGACGAAGCCGATGCCGACGATGGCTCCGGTGAGTGCATGAGTCGTGGAGACAGGGAGGCCCGTGTGCGAGGCGAACAGGACCCAGGCCATCGCCCCGGTTAAGACCGCCAGGGTGGCAGCTGGTTCGATGATCGTGCCGGTCTGGACGAGGCCATGGCTGAAGGTTTTGACCATCGCACCGGCGACGACAGCAGCCGAAGCGGCTCCGACCACGGTCCAGGCTGTGCCCCAGGCGATAGCCGACCGATAGTCGGTGACCCCGCTGCCGACCAAGGTCGCAATCGCTTTAGAGACGTCGTTCGCTCCATTGGCAAAAGCGAGCGCAAAGACGAGGGCAAAGGCGAGCAGGGAGATGTCCATTGGAGCCCTTAGGTGGTGACGGAGCCGCCGCAAGATGAACCGGTTCCGGCGGTACAGCCGTAGCAATGGTTGCCTGTCGTGATCTGGCGTTGGTTCAGCTGCACCGGGTCGAAGTCGCGGATGTGCGTGGGTGCGCCACGGTCGACCGGTAAATCCAGCATCTGGTTGAAGTCGCAGTCATAGAGTCTGCCATCCCAGCTTACTGAGATCGTGTAGCGGCACATGACGCCGGCTGCGGCAGCGGGGTTGAAGGCGTTGGCCAATCGTTCCATATATTGCTCGTAGTTGCCGCTCGCCAGAAGGAACTCAAGAAACCGGCTGATCGGCATGTTGGTGATCGTATAGAGATGGTTGAACTCGACGCCATGTTTGGCCCGGAGTTCTTTGCGAAACTGTGCTTCGATGGCCTCTTGCTTGGGAGGGAGGAAGGCGCCTACCGGGTTGTAGACGAGATTCAAGGATCGTCCGCTGTCAGGCTGGCCATAGCCGAGTCGATTGAGCAGACGCAGTGCCTGGAT
>JBDSKU010000299.1:0-8392 GCA_039916745.1 Nitrospiraceae bacterium | reverse complement strand
TTGGTGCCCAGCCGGGTGAATCCCGGTCAGTTCTATGCGCTGCCTCAATCGCCGCAGCTCTTCAAACAAGTGCTCATGGTGAGTGGCGTCGATCGCTACTACCAGATCGCGCGCTGCTTCCGTGACGAGGATTTACGGAACGACCGGCAGCCGGAATTTACTCAGATCGATCTCGAGATGTCGTTCGTCGATAGGCTGGATGTCATGAGTTTGATGGAGCAGATGATCGTCACCGTGTTTCGTGATGCGGGCGGCGTGCAGTTGCCGACTCCGTTTCCGCGCATGACCTATGCCGAGGCGATGGGTCGCTATGGATCGGACAAGCCTGATTTACGTTTCGACATGCCGTTGCATGACGTGACGGCCTTTGCGGCAGCCAGCGATTTCAAGGTATTCAAAGAGGCGGCAACCAAGGGCGGGATCGTGAAGGCCTTGATCGTCAAAGGCGGCGCGGCCACTCCTCGGAGCCGGATCGATGCGCTCGGTGAGATGGCCAAGACATTCGGCGCCAAGGGGCTGGCCTGGCTGAAGATCACCCCCGAGGGGCAGTTGGAGTCTGTCATCGCCAAGTTTCTAGATGCCCAGGCTTTCGCAGCGGCGCTTCCTGAGGCCCAGCCGGGCGATTTAGTTCTCTTCGGTGCCGACAAGGCTGCCATTGTCCATGACGTGTTGGGTCGCATCAGGCTCTCGCTCGGTGAAGAGTTGAAGCTGATCGATACCACAGCCTGGAAGCCTGTCTGGGTTACCGAGTTTCCCTTGTTGGACTATTCGCCGGAAGAGAAGCGATACATCTTCATGCATAATCCCTTTGCCGCGCCGATGGATGAAGACCTGGCGCTGCTGGATTCTGAGCCGCTCAAAGTACGGGCGAAGGCCTACGACATGGTGCTCAACGGCAGCGAAATCGGCGGCGGGAGTATCCGGAACCATCGGAGCGATATCCAGCTGCGCATTCTCGATCTGCTCGGCATCAACAAGGAGCAGTCGCAAGCGAAGTTCGGGTTCTTGCTCGATGCGCTCGAATTTGGCGCGCCTCCGCACGGCGGGATTGCCTTCGGGCTCGATCGGCTGATCATGTTGTTGGGACATGCCGACTCGATCCGCGATGTGATCGCATTTCCAAAAACGCAACGGGCCCAATGTCCGCTGACCGATGCACCCTCTGCGGTTGGTGCCGATCAACTAAAGGAATTGCACATTAAACTCGATCTTGTCGACTAGGGAGAGTCGTCCGCCCCATGGCAGGCAATTCGTTCGGTCACATCTTCACCGTTACGTCATTCGGCGAGAGCCATGGTCCCGCGATTGGCTGTGTCGTGGATGGCTGCCCGCCTGGTATGGCCCTCTCGGTCGATGATATTCAATTGGATCTCGACCGGCGCAAGCCAGGCACCTCACGCCATGTCACGCAGCGGCAGGAATCCGACACCGTCGAAATCCTCTCCGGTGTCTTTGAAGGCAAGACCACCGGTACGCCTATCGCCCTGCTGATTCGAAACGAAGATGCCCGCAGCAAGGACTACGGCAACCTGGTCGATACCTTTCGCCCCGGTCACGCAGACTACACCTATTGGCAGAAGTACGGGATTCGCGATCATCGTGGCGGAGGGAGATCCTCTGCCCGTGAAACGGCCGTGCGAGTGGCGGCAGCGGCGATTGCGAAGAAATGGCTCAACGAAACGTATGGCGTCGTGATCCGCGGCTACCTCAGCCAACTCGGGCCGCATGACGTACCCTTCAAGAGCTGGGACGGCGTGGGTGCCAATCCGTTTTTCGTAGCTGATCCCGCCGCAGTAGCTAAGCTAGAATTGTTCATGGATGAGCTGCGCAAGGCCGGCGATTCGGTCGGCGCCAGGATCACGACGGTTGCCGAGCATGTTCCCGTCGGTTGGGGCGCACCGGTCTATGCCAAGCTGGACTCAGATTTGGCCGCAGCCATGATGAGCATCAATGCCGTGAAGGCCGTGGAAATCGGCGCGGGGTTTGGCTCGGTCACGCAGCGGGGATCGGAGCATGGCGACGAACTGACCCCGGAAGGGTTTGTGACGAATCATGCCGGCGGTATCCTCGGCGGTATTTCCACGGGGCAGGATGTCGTGGTCACGATCGGGATTAAGCCGACATCGAGTATCCGTGTGCCCCGCCGATCCATCGACAAGCAGGGGAATGCCGTGACGGTCGAGACCAATGGCCGTCATGATCCCTGTGTCGGGATCAGAGCCACGCCAATTGCCGAATCCATGATGGCGCTGGTGCTTATGGACCATGCCCTCCTCCATCGTGCGCAGAACGCCGATGTGAAGACAAAGACTCCGAAGATTGCCGGTTCATCAACGAAAGCTGCCTCCTCGGCAAATAAGAAACCAACCGCAAAGATCAATCCCGATCCTGACGAAGCGTAGCAGCCGCGGTGAGTTAGAACAAAGCCAGCCCCCCTTCGCTCGACTTTAACCACGTGCCAGCGCTTTCTAGCATAAGATTATGTCTTGCTTGATACCGTGCTGACCTCCTCGGTATTCTTGTCTCCATAACAAGGGAGCGCACTATGGCTAGGGATATTAAAGAAACTAGTAAATGGGCATGGGCGCGTTGGGGAGATTACACCAAACTATCTGCCCTCCTTGATTTATTAGGCTGGAAGACCCTGGTTATTTCCATGTTGAGCACTGTCGGAGTTTTTCGGTGGATATGGGAACCTGGGAATCGTCCAATGACGGCACTAATTGGTTTAGTCGCTGTGCTCGTTGTGTGCGGCTTCTCCATTTGGCTGCAAGTCAGAGATCGTGGGTCCGAAACGTCTAACGCACGTCATAATCCGTCTGGACGAAACAGGTCAGACGGCGAATCGGTAGAGTTTTTTGGGACCATCAATGAATTAAGGATGCGGCATCCTCTTCCTGAAACATTCAAGCCTGGGAATGAGATACATGCGTATCTTCTCTCCGGAGAGGGTATATTCGCAGAGCATAGCAAATATGTAAGATACGTAAAGCGTCTCATTCTCCCTCTGCCAACTGGCGCCAACATGGATATGTTGAAGTCCCTGTCTAACTCTCTGGATTATGGGGCGCAGATATTAAGATGCAGGGATATGGCGCTGCGGAACGATAAAAAATCCGTGCGGCTCTATAGGAATTTTCTTGGAATGTCCCTTCTGTTCTGTAATCCAGACCGACAAGATGGGTGGGTGCAAATTGGACCGATCTTACCTGGAACAGAATCAGCGGAGCGCCAACATTTTAGGTTGTATCGAGCGAAGCATGAAGATGCATTTCTTTCATTTTACAAAGCTTTTCAATGGTTATGGGAAGAAAGCGTTGTTGAGATAGACCAAGAAGGATCTGCGTCACTGCCTCAAGGGTATATATCTATGGGGAAAGCTGCACGTACAGTATATGAAATGGCACGGGCAAACAAAATAGCTCTGGCAGAAGGGGCAGAGAGGTTGAGCGGGTGGTCACAGGGTTCGCCTAGTAGCGGCTCACAGGAAGATATTCTTCATTTCATGGCAACACATTTAGTGAAAAATATTTCTGTCTATGGAAGAAGACCGCCATCAACTGCATTTGAGAAAATTAGCGACAGAGACGTAAAGGACTTCATGTTTAGCGAAGGGGCCATGAAACTGAAAGATCCGCTTAATGAAGCGATTTATTATACGGATCTAGCGGTCGAGTCCGATGAGCTAACTCGACAATTGGCCTTTGAGATTGGATTTACCGGAGACCGTTCAACGTGACTTCTTGAGGTTTCGAATGGGGGTTGCTTGAGTTGATACCTATGGGAGAGTCTCATGTAGGCTCGGTGTGTGGACGGCATATAATCCCACAGACGAGAAAAATGTACCGGGAGTATTTTTTATGGTCTGCGCCTGATTGCCTCCAAGTGGTTTGATCGCAAGACGCTGGTAAGTCTCACGAGGAGAGTAGACGAATGATGGAAATCTATACAGATGGCGCCTGTAGCGGGAACCCTGGGCCTGGAGGCTGGGGCGCGTTGCTCCGTATCGGCACTGTTGAAATAGAACTCTGCGGCGGGGAGCCGGCGACGACGAACAACCGCATGGAGCTGCTCGCGGTAATCGAGGCGTTGCAGTCGCTCACGGAGCCGGTGGAAGCGCATGTCTACACCGATTCGCAGTATGTGCAAAAAGGCATCAGCGAATGGATCCATAACTGGAAGCGACGAGGCTGGAAAACTGCGAGCAAAGAGCCGGTCAAGAATGAGGACTTGTGGCGTCGTCTCGATGCGCTGGCTTCCGGCCACAAGCTCGAATGGCACTGGGTGAGGGGCCATAACGGTCATCCGGAGAACGAACGGGTGGACGCATTGGCACGTGCAGGCCTCGAACAGTCGCGTCGCGCAGGCAAGGCGGTCGGTGGTCCGGTCGAACGGTAGGTTGGTGTTACGCTGGTATTCGAGATAGGGTAGGCGTTGGCCTCCAAGCGTTTCTCCATGACGAACTCTCCTCCAATTCTCGACATTCAGCATGCGACGGTCTATCGGGGTGATACCTGTGTCTTCAGCGATTTCTCGTTGTCGCTTCAAGAGGGTGAACATGTCGCCATCCTCGGGCCGAACGGGGCAGGCAAGTCGACCCTCTTGAAATTGCTGGCGGGAGAAGTGCATCCATTCCCGCATGATGAAACCCATATCCGTTTGTTCGGTGAAGAACAGTGGAATGTATGGGACGTCCGCAAGCGCTTAGGGATGGTGTCCCATGACCTTCAACGTCAGTACATGGACCAAGTGACCGGTCTGAAAGTGATTCTGTCCGGTTTCTATGCCAGCATCGGCATCTATGGCCATCAAAATTTTAGCTATGCGCAGATCGTCAGGGCAGACAAGATGTTAGAGGAGATGGGTGCCAGTTCGTTGAGGGAGCGGCGGTTTGGGGAGATGTCCACGGGCGAGCAGCGGCGCTGCCTGCTGGGTCGTGCGCTGGTGCATGACCCGACTGCATTCGTGCTGGATGAGCCCACGAGTGGGCTCGATCTGACGGCGACGTTTCACTATTTGGATCTCGTTCGTTCCCATATACAAAAGGGGAAAACGCTGCTGCTGGTGACCCACCATATTCATGAGATTCCGCCTGAAGTCGAGCGTGTGGTGCTGTTGAAGCAAGGGAAGGTTCTGCAGGACGGGGAGAAACGTGCTGTTCTCACAGGAGCCAACCTCAGTATGTTGTTCGACTGCCCGGTATCGTTGGCTCAGGCCAATGGCTGGTATCAAGCTCTGCCAGGGCACAGCGCACCGCACTGAACTCTTTCATCCTCCTCCCAATGTCACCGTAAACGTCAGATCCGCATCGATGCGACGCACTTTGACGGCGACTTTCTGTCCCGGCGTCGTTCGTTCAATGAGATAGTTTTTCAGACGAGCCGCGTCGTTGATTTCGGTGTCCTCGATGGCAATGATGATGTCGTGTTTTTGGATGCCGGCTGACTTGGCCGGCTCAGACACGTCCTTCACCGCCATGCGCCACTTGGTGCCGTCCTTCACCGGCATCATGTGAATGCCCATCTTCGAGAAGGTCAGGGGTTTTCCTTCCAGGGCCGCGTTCACGATTCGGTTGGCCAAAATCGCTGGAATGGCAAAGGCCATGCGGCTGCAACGCGCGGTGGAATCGTCTCGTTCGGTTTGGATGATGGCGTGCATGATTCCGACCACGTCTCCCTTGTCATTGAAGAGCCCGCCGCCCGAGTTGCCGCTGCAGGCGGCCACGTCGGCCTGGATCAACCTGGTGTCCACCGTTTGGAGGAAGGTATTCGTATTGCCCAAGTGTCCGAAAGACATGGTCGGGCCCCAGCCCATCGGATAGCCGACGGTGAAGACTTCCTGGCCTGGCTGTACGTCACCGGAGGTGAATGAGGCGCTGGCGCGAAGCTTGGCGCGGTGGGCTTCTGCGAGGCGATAGACGACGACGTCCATGAAGGCGCTGTCTCCAACCAGGTCGGCCGGGAGTTCGTGGAGATCGGTGGTCAGGATATGGATCTGTTTCTGAATGACGGGTCCAGTGGTGACATCTTGTTTTTCTGCCGCATGCCGGGCGGTGACGATGTAGCCGTCGCGGAGGTGAAACCCAGTTCCGCGGACGAGAATCTTTCCCGGTGAATTGGGGGTGCGTTGATCCTGCGTGTCTTCGAGAATGCCGACGGTCGCGAGCTTGGCGCGGTCAAGGGCTATGGGTGCGATCTCGGCCAGTGCAGGAGACATGAGGCCGACCATTGGAAGTGCGAGAAGGCACAGAGTCCAGTTGCCTATAGAAGAATATCTGCTACACATGTCGCGCATGGGAGATCCTTTCATGAGAAAATCCGATAGACGTTGATAGTATAATCCAGAGTGCCTGGTCGGAGGAATGGGGGCATGGTAAGCTGGGACAAGAGCCGATGTGCATGGTATGTTGCTCACAAGAAGGAGTGTCTTATGGCTACGATGATGGCTCGAATGCAGGCGGTGTGTGTGTTGATGCTGATTCTCTGGGCGGTCGGTCCTGTTCTGGCCGAAGAGTCGCAGGGGGTGATGGAACGGGTTGAAACGACGGCCAAGCGCGTCGGTCAGAAGATTGAGGACAAGACAAAAGCCGTCGTGAAGAAAGTCGAGGACAAACACATCGGCGACAAGATCGAACAGAAACTGAAGAAGGCTGCCAACAAAACTGCTGAAGGTTTTGAGAAAGCGGGCAAGAAGATCGAACAGAAACTCAGCAACTAGCGACTCGCTTCTCCTGAAACGAGTCTGTCCCTCGTATTATTTCTTGCGAAAACCGAAAAATGTCCCGGCTCCTGCCGCTCCGGCGGAGGGGAGATAGCCCGAGAGAAACTGCTTGAGCCCTTCAGCGCCACGCTGGAGAGCGGCCATGCTGTGCATGATCTGTATCTCAAGACCACTCCAATCCAGGTCTAGCCACCCCGTTCCTTTGAGGATGGTGATGCCGGCGAATACTGCACCCACGACCAGGGTGGCCATCTTTAAGAATCGACGGAATGCCCACCCAATGAAAAATCCACCGATGTAGCTGCCTCCCAGCTGGGCGGCGACGGGTGAATCGGCATAGTCGGCTACCCAGGCGGCGAGCCCTGCGGCCATCGTGGCGCCTGCCGCCACCACGGAATTAGCACGCCAGGGCGCATCGGCTAGAAGTGACGACGCGATCCCCTGAGAGGAGGGCTCTGACGGTTGATCCTGATCGATGTCCATAAAACAGGGTTACAGCCGACTGCCGGCGAAGGTGTCGCAGGCTTTCGGGTCGCCGGTCTCCAAACCTTTTCGGAGCCAGGTCATGCGTTGTTCTGAGGAACCGTGGGTCCAGCTTTCCGGTTGCACCTGGCCTCGCGCTATCTTTTGGAGCCGGTCGTCTCCGATGGCAGAAGCGGCGCGTAGTCCTTCCTCGAAGTCGCCTGGTTCGATCAGGTTACGATCGCGTTTGGCGTGATGTCCCCACACACCGGCGAAGCAATCGGCTTGCAGCTCCATGCGGACGGACAGCGCGTTGCCTTCTGCTTCGGAGCCCTGCCGCTGAAGCCGATGTGTTTTTTCTGCGATGCCCATCAAATTTTGAACATGGTGTCCGACTTCGTGTGCAATGACGTAGGCCTGCGCAAAATCGCCTGGTGCGCCGAGGCGCTGAGACATCTCCTCAAAGAACGATAGATCGAGGTAGAGCTTGTGGTCGTTGGGGCAATAGAAGGGACCGACCGCTGACGAGGTGGTCCCGCAGGCCGACTGGACCGCACCGGAGAAGAGCACCATGCGCGGATCTTCATACCGTTGCCCAAGCAGCGCAGTCCATGTTGTTTCTGTATCGGCGAGGACAACCGAGGCGAACTTGCCGAGCTGGTCGCTCGGGGCTCCGATGCGGCCTGGTTCGGTCGGTGCCGATGACTCCGTCATGTTCTGCACGCCATCGAGCATATTGAGGAGGGTCAAGGGATTGGTCCCGGTGAAATAGCTGACGGCAAGAACCAGGACGATGCCGCCGATGCCAAGTCCTCCCACGCCTCCGACCTTGGCGGGGCTCATCCCGCGGCGGTCTTCGACATTGCTGCTTTCCCGTTGTCCTTCCCAGCGCATGAGGACCTCCTGACTCGGACAGCCTGTATCGAGCGAGCTGCTCAGGCCTGTTCTTTTTCCATCGATTGGATGAACTTATCGGCTTCGGCGATGGAGCGGTTCATATCTTTGACGAGTTGATCGACCTGGGCGTCGACTTTGACCAGCTCGCCCTTGATCGCAGCCAATGCACGGGCATTGAGGTTGTGTTTCAGATAGAGCACTTGATCGCGGAGCGGTTTCAAGACCGGATCGATGCGCTGCTCGGCCCGCTTCATGGCGCTGAGCATCTCGTTGTAGCGGGCTTTGGTTTGTGTGAGCTTCTCCTCGCTCTTCC
>JBDSKU010000298.1:0-2902 GCA_039916745.1 Nitrospiraceae bacterium | reverse complement strand
GCCGCACAGGTCGGCATCGCATGCACGATGTCACCTAACGAGCTCGGCTTGATCAATAAAATGTGGCGATAGTCTGGCATCATGTATGCCGCGCGAGACTGGCGGGAAATGCGAGACAGGCGTGACGCGCAAGACTCACAAGTTTCACGACTCTTGCCGCTCTCGCCTTTCCCGCTTGTCGCGCCCTTTCGCGCTCTTCACCGCATCGGTGAAAATCCAATCCACGGCCTCAGCCATGGACGCCGCCACGGCATGCGGCATAGCCTCTGCTGCTTGCAGCGCATCGAGCGCCTGGGCATCCACGAGATCGGCCGTCAGAAGAATCCCCTTGGCGCCCACCCGCTTTGCCAATTGGATGTCGCGTGCGTGATCGCCAATTAAATAGGAGCGTCGAAGATCGAGTTGCAACTCCGACCGGGCCCGCTCCACCATTCCGATATTCGGTTTGCGGCAGCGGCAGCCATCGTCAGGATGGTGCGGACAGAAATAGATCGCATCGAGCGCCACCTCTTCCTGCTCCAACAGACCCTCCAATCTGGCATGGATCGCTTCCAAATCCTTGAGGGTAAAGATCCCACGACCGACACCGGACTGGTTCGTCACGACCACTAATTTCGCACCAGCCCGTTTCAACCGTGCCAATGCTGGCCCGACCCCTGCCAACAACTTCAACTCAGCGGCAACGCTCAAGTAGCCAGGATCGTAGTTCAACGTTCCATCTCGATCCAGAAACACAGTGACGCCGTCGAGAAGGCTCCGTGGGTCTTTCTGGTCTGTTCGGTCTATCCGGTCTGTCTGGTTCTGACGAGTCAGATCTTTCTGGCCAGATAGACCAGACAGACCTTCCCGACTAGATAGACTAGACAGTCCCGCCTCATACACCTGATCAACCGTCACCCTGGTCATGCACCGATGGTCGATGGGACATTCACGCAACAGACAAGGCGCGCAATCGACCGGTTGCCGCACAATGGCATGGGCGCTCCCAAACGGCGACGTAGTTCGCCAATCGGTCGGCCCGAAGATCGCCACGACCGGTACTTGAAATGCAGACGCAATATGCATAGGACCGGTATCGTTCGTGACCAGCACTTCACAGCGTTTCACCGCCGCCATCAATTCACGGATGGTCGTCGCTCCGGACAAGACCAACGATTTCGACGACAGATTCGCCGCAATTTCCTGGCCCAACCGCTCTTCCCCCTTGGCGCCAAAAATGACCACGCTGACCTCTTGTCCGCGAGACATACGAATCGTATGACAGAGCCGGTCCGTGACCTCGGCAAATCGTTCGGGCAGCCAGCGCTTAGCTCCGCCATAGGTCGAACCTGGATTGATCCCCACCACGGCATCGGACGGGGCGACGCCGCCCTGGGCAAATCGGCCCGCCATGGCCTGTTCCTCCTCAGGAAAGACGACGAGTTCTGGTGCAGAAGGATCACCTGTGAGGCCCAGCGGCCTCAGCAGATCCCAATAATAACGGACTTGATGGACAAGCGTACGGCGATCCGGCGCCGCGACTGGATCGGTCAGCAGCAGGCTTCGCGCATCTGTCGCATATCCATAGCGCCGAGGCACACCAGCCAGAAAGGCCAGGAACGCCGCCTCGAACGCATTCTGAAACAACAGGGCCATATCGAAACCCTGCCGTCTCAACTGCCCGGCCAGCGCCCACTTACCGGAGAGCCCCCTATGACGTCCGTTCGTATCGTAGGTCAGCACACGCGTCAATGCCGGATGGCCGGCAAACAAATCGGCCACCCCCGGCCTGACCAACAGCGCGATTTGCGCGTCCGGGAACAGGCTCCGCAATCCGCGCAATGCCGGTTCACACATCACGGCATCGCCAAGCCAATTGGGTCCCCGCACCAGAATTCTTTTAATGAGTTCTTTCTCCACAAGCCTCCAACAAATTCAGTCTTCAGTCTTCAGTCTTCAGCCTTCCGAGAATCACCTGCCGCAGTCGATCTTCCCCGACGGTCACGTCCGTGGTCAGTCTGACAGCCCACCAGGTATCGGTGGGTTGGAGCAACGCCGCCAGTTTACAGGCATCTTTCTCCGTCGTCACAACGAGTTCAGCCTGAAGCGCTGTCGCTCTCGCTCGTAGTCGCTCGACATCCTGGCTCGTATAGGCATGGTGATCGACATACACCACTTCATCGAGCACCTTGATCCCTATCGACTCGACGAGGGTACGAAAGGATCCGGCATGCCCCACCGCGCTACAGAGCAACGCGGCCTTTCCCTTGGACCAGGAAAGCGGCTGCGATGCGCCGCTGACCACAGAGACAAGACTCTCAGGACGAAAGACCGCCTGAATCGGGTCCGGTATTGGGCCGATCGCTGCCCGCAGCCGCCGGCACACCTCTGTCACCCGCGACGGCACATCCGCTCTTGTGACCACAATCGCCGTCGCGCGCGCCGCCGCCTGAAGCGGCTCCCGGAGTCGGCCGGCCGGCACCAGAGCCGAAAGTCCCTCTGCATCCGTGGCATCGACCAACAGGAGGTTCACGTCGCGATAGAGGCCTAGATGCTGAAATCCGTCGTCAAGTATCAGGCAATCGACCGGGAATCGATCCAAGACCCAGCACCCGAGCTCATAGCGATCCGCGCCAACAGCCACGATCGCCCTGGGACAACGTTGCGCCATCAAAAATGGTTCATCACCGGCCTCGTTCGGACCGACCAGGAGCTGCTCGCCATTCGATACGAGCAGATACGGCTCCATACTGGTCCTTCGGTAGCCCCGGCTGAGAATCGCCACCCTGGTCCCCTGCGCCAGGAGCCATTCGACCAGCTGAATGACCACCGGTGTTTTGCCTGTCCCACCCAGCGTGAGGTTTCCGACACTCACCACAGGAACCGGTAATCTTCGCTGTGCAAACCATCCCCAGTAGTACAG
>JBDSKU010000297.1:0-5470 GCA_039916745.1 Nitrospiraceae bacterium | reverse complement strand
CATGACCACGAACTTGATCCGCAGTCGGCTGTGGAATGGGCTTAGGTTGGTCTCCAGCACAAGCCCCAACGACCGAGCACAGCACGAAACCCATCAAACCCGTACCCGCCACTCGCCGCCATTTCTTCATGCTTGTACGATCAATCACCATATCGTTCCTCCCGCATTGAGGCCCATGACTTCACCGGCGTATCGGTCTATTTTACGCCCCTCACAGGCGGAACACTACCTCACCCCTAGCCTTCCCGCTCGCCCCATATGCGTCCGCATTGACTGGGTCAGACCGACAGGGTATTGTGCCCGACAGACCACCTGAACCCCTGAGGCTCCATGTCGCTACACGACCGCCTGATAGAAGATCTCAAGCTCGCGATGAAGGCCCGCGACCAATTGCGAATGGACGTCATTCGCATGGTCAAGGCCGCCGTCATGAATAAGGAGCTTGAGCTCAAAAAGGATCTCGACGATGCGGAAATGAGCCGCGTCATGACGACCATGATCAAGCAGCGCCGTGAATCCGTCGAGCAATTCGAAAAAGGCAACCGCGTCGAGCTCGCGGAAAAGGAACGCCAAGAGATCACCATTCTCGAATCCTATCTCCCTCAAGCCATTTCGCCTGAACAACTCGCCACCATCGTAGACGCAGCCATTCAAGAAACCGGCGCACACTCGCTCAAAGAAATGGGAGCGGTGATGAAAGCAGTAATGGTCCTGGTAGCCGGTCAAACGGTAGACGGCAAACAGATCAGCGAACTCGTGCGCGCCAAACTCCAGTAGCCCGACCGGCACCTGCTATACTCGAAGGTAATTGCTCACACATTCCGTGTAAGCGCCTGACAGGAAACCGCATGGGCATTCTTATCGTCGACGACTCCCCGGACCAACAAGTACTCCTCCGAGCCATCCTCGGAAAGGCCGGCCATACGGATCTTCAGAGTGCCGACTCAGCACAGGCTGCATTCCTCCTGCTCAACATGGACGGTCAGACGCCGCCATCCCAGATCGACTTGATCTTGATGGACGTCCTGATGCCGGAGTTGGATGGAGTCGAAGCCTGCCGCCAGATCAAAAGCCGAGCGCATCTTCGTGCCATTCCTATTATCATGGTCACGGCCAAGAGCGACCTCTCCAATCTCCAAGAAGCCTTTGCGGCCGGAGCCATCGATTTCATCACCAAACCCGTAACCAGCGTAGAACTCCTCGCTCGCGCCGCCTCCGCGCTAGCGCTGAAGAAGGAAATGGACTGCCGTAAAGCGCGCGAGGGGGAGCTCCGTCGAAGCAATGATGAGTTACAGAAGGCGCTACGGGAAGTCAAAGTCCTCAGAGGACTCATCCCCATCTGCGCCTCCTGCAAAAAAATCCGGAATGACGGAGGATTCTGGCAGCAATTGGAAGAGTATATCGGCGAACATTCCGAGGCTGAATTCAGCCACGGCATCTGCCAGCCCTGCGTCAAAAAGCTTTATCCTGGAGTTTATCAGGAGTAGTTGCTACGCTTTCTCAGGCTCACCACTCGTATTCACGGGGTACCGCGCGCATGGGAATTTTAATCGTTGATGACTCGGCTGACGACCGACTCCTACTTCAGTCGATTCTCTCGGCAGCCGGCTACGACCATATCCTGGTTGCCGACTCAGCGGCCGAGGCATTCCGGCTGCTCGGGCTCGATGGCGACAAGCGCGAAGCCGCTCGCATCGACCTCATCCTCATGGACATTATTATGCCGGAAATGAACGGCATCGAAGCCTGTCGCCAAATCAAAGCAGTCGAACGATTCCGTGACACGCCCATTATGATGGTCACCGTCAAGACCGATCCCGTCGATCTCCAACTCGCCTTTGCCGCAGGCGCACTCGACTATATTGGAAAACCCATCAATAAGATTGAACTGCTGACGCGCGTCCGATCGGTCCTACGCCTGGTTCACGAAATCGATCGCAGGCAGGCTCGCGAGCAGGAACTCCTTGAGGTCATGCGCCAACTTCAGGAAGCGAACCAGATGCTCCTACGCCTATCCTGCCTCGACGGCCTCACTGGCATTACCAATCGCCGACAATTCGACGACTTCCTGGATCAGGAATGGCGGCGCGCGGTTCGCGAATCGACGCCGCTCTCCCTGATCATGCTCGACATCGATCGTTTCAAATCATATAACGATGCCCATGGCCATACGTCAGGCGACGAATGCCTCCGGCAAGTGGCTGCTGCGATCTCGGGAGCTGTCAATAGACCAGGAGACCTGGTTGCTCGATACGGCGGCGACGAATTCGTGGTCGTCCTCCCCGGCACCCGTACGGACGGAGCGGCCCAAGTGGCGGAGACCCTTCGTCAGCGCATTCAAGCTCTCGGGATTACACATTCTGACGGCAAATTCATCACGATCAGCGTCGGCTTTGCCAGCATCATTCCAAGCCGGAACGCCTCCCCCACCGATTTGATCAAAGCCGCAGACCAAGCGCTGTATCAAGCCAAACAAGAAGGCCGCAATCGAGCCAAGCCGGCCGGTCTTCTCACACTCGTCCCGCATTCCTACGAGGACTGACCATCACGCGGATCCACATCGGCGCGTATCAATAGCCTTGATCGTGACAGCCTGCTGACCATGCCTCCAACCACGACCAAGTCCATACTCGTCCCCATACCGAAAACGCCCAAACCGAGAACGTCATTGGCACGGGCCCAAGCCTCCCTCAAACAGGAGCGGGCTGCCCGGAAGCGTGAAACCCTAAAACGGCGCGAGGCCGAACAGGCCCTTGTACTTGCAAAAGAGGCGGCAAAGGTTGCCGGCCACGCCAAGAACGAATTCCTCGCCAGCGTGAGTCATGAGATCCGAACACCGATGAATGCGATTATCGGCATGGCCGATCTGCTATGGGAAACAGATCTCACCCCCGATCAGCGGAAGTATTTGCGAATTTTCCGCCGAGCCGGCGGCAACCTCTTAAATCTGATCAACGACATTCTCGACCTCTCGAAAGTCGAAGTCGGCCATCTGGCGCTGGAATCGATCGACTTCGATTTGAGCGATTTGATTGAAAAGGCCATCGAGATTCTCGCCATGCGTGCGAATGAAAAAGGGCTCGAACTCGCCTGTCATCTGTCGCCCACAGTTCCTTGCGCCTTGATCGGAGACCCCCACCGGGTCCACCAGATACTCCTCAACCTCATCGGCAACGCGATCAAATTCACCGACAGCGGGTCCATCACAATGCGGATCATAAAAGATCCCGACTCCCCCACGCCTGGAGCAATTCGTTTTTCTGTCAGCGATACCGGTATCGGCATTCCGCCCGGCAAACTCGATGACATTTTTGAGAGCTTCACCCAAGGCCACGCTTCAATCACGCGTAAGTATGGAGGAACCGGGTTAGGCCTCACCATTTCAAAACAATTGGCTGAACTCATGAACGGACGCATATGGGTCGACAGCACCATCGGGCAGGGCAGCACGTTCCATTGCGCTGTACAATTAGCGGTACAATCCAGTCCGATCCCCACACAGGACAACGTCCTCGTCAGTCTTCAGGGGATCAGAACCCTTGTGGTTGATGACCATGCCACCAACCGCCTGATCCTTCGAGAAACCCTGGCCGCCTTGGGAGCAGAGGTGACAGATGTTGCGTCTGGACGAGAAGCCATCGCTGAATGGCAGCGCGTCTCTGCGTTGGTACGCCCTTATCAGCTCTTGCTCCTCGACTGTCGCATGCCGGAGATGGACGGGTTCCAGGTCGCTGAAACCATCCGACAGGCCAGCTCTTCGCGCGCCCTGACGATTGTGATGCTGGCCTCCCATCATTGGGCCGACGATATTGCCCGCACGTACGACATGGGACTCGGCGGCTATTTGATCAAACCCATCAGAAAATCGGATCTGCTTCAGACTGTCAGCATCGCCCTCGACCGTACTGCGGGCATCCCACACATCACGAGTTCAGTCCCCACAACCTCTTCACCTTCGACCGAAACCAGGGTTCTTCGCATCTTATTGGTCGAAGATTCCCCGGACAATCAAGTACTCGTCCGTTCCTATTTGAAGCAGACGCCCTATCGCCTCGATATCGCGAATCACGGAGCCATCGCGTTGGAGCTATTCAAGAATGGCTACTACGATCTGATCCTCATGGACATGCAGATGCCGGTAATGGACGGCTATGAAGCCACCAAGGCCATCAGGGCCTGGGAGCGGGAGCACGATCTTCCCTCGACACAGATCATCGCCTTGACCGCTCTGGCCCTGAAAGAAGACGGGATCAAGATTCTCGACGCTGGCTGCAATGCTCACATGACCAAACCCATCAAGAAGCACACGCTCCTAGAAGTGCTCCAGGCTTGTAAAGGACGCTGCACCTCATGAGAAGGGAAGAGGATGAAAGCGCGGAGAGACCCATTACCGTGCAGATCGACGAGGACCTCAAAGAGATCGTGCCAGGCTTTCTAGCAAATCGTCGACGTGACGTGCAGACGCTCGAACGTGCATTCAAAAAGAATGACCTGCACGCGATTCATATGATCGGTCATCGCCTGAAGGGGGACGGGGGAGGGTACGGATTCGACGCCATCAGTGTCATCGGAGGCGTCCTGGAGCAGGCGGCGGCACGAGAAGACCGAGATGTAATCCAACGACAGATCGCCGAACTCGTCGACTTTCTCGCCCGCGTCATGGTGGTGTATCGCAGATGAGCCGAGATGCCCAATCCGCATAATCAAGCGTGGGCAGGTAAGAGAACGGAGCACTCCAGGGTCCCATCTCTTCGCCTACATGCGTAGTATCTAGGTCGAACAACGTGAGCTGTGCGGAAACCGGATGCTAGATGGTTTTTACTCACGTACAAGGAGCGATGGAGAACAAGTGATACGTCTGAAGCGTGATTTCTTTCCCAAAGATTCACTCTGACGCTGCTTGCTTGACTCGCTTACCGTGGGCGTGGCCCTCCACAGAATAGTCGAGGTCTTTTAGGCAGATATGCTCAGCGCTTTGATGTGAATCTCATATTAGGATGAATTGCTCGTCAACGAAACAACTCCCTCAGCCAACGAAGCCTTTTGGCCTCTGTGCTCCCAGCTCACCTATCAAGAACAAACGTGCAACGCCTCGTGTTCTCAATCTGAAGCCGTCAGGCTCATAAATCCATAACCCTCGTTTACGCCGGGTGCCCCTCGAAGAAAAAACCCCATGCCGGGGTTGCCGCTCGAATAAGTAGAGTCATCGACTTGGAGCTTTTGCACGCCATTAACATAGGCCGTGATTGTGCTGCCGACAATGGTGGCTTTTACCACATCGCCTGTGGTGAGGATCGGGCCACCTCCAGTACCGAGGACCGTAAAGTCACCCAGTCGTCCGTTCCAGCGAACGATTTGAATAGGGCCGAGGACATTAAATAATACCTCGTAGCCTGTGCAAGAATTGTCTAAGAGTGTACTGCGCAAGCGCAACTCAAGTTCCTCAGTACTGTCGGCGTTTTTGTTAACG
>JBDSKU010000296.1:0-6025 GCA_039916745.1 Nitrospiraceae bacterium | reverse complement strand
GGCGATAGTCTTTGTTCGTTACGCCCAGTGTGCGGCGGCCTTGGCGCTTGAGTTCGCTGTTTAGAACCTCCCATGCTTGAACGACCTCCACGACGAAACGCTCGACAACGTAGTTCATTGCCCGAGGAACGACAAAAAGAAGCACCGGATTCTTGAGGCCAGGTGGGTTGATCTTCTTAAGCTCCAAGACGTTTTGAATCGAAGGCTTCATGCCGTACTCGACCCAGACCGTGAATTCAAGCAGGGTTCGATGCGTTCTTTCGTGGCGGGCGGCGGTAGGCATGTCAGATCAAGGGGCCGAACGGCTTGGGCTTCAGCGGCGGGCCGCAGGCCCGTCCGCCTGCAAGCCCGTGTTAGGCGGTCTCGTCATGAAATCTCTCATGTATAAAAACAGACAGTAACTCTGCCGCCTGCAGCAACTCCTGCTGCCTAAACGAGAATTGATCCCTTTCGTGGTGATATCTCGCACCAACAAATTGCTCTTTGTTGCGCTCGAAGACCTCGTGGATGTCAGCCCGCCGATCTACGAGTGCGGCTCGCGCTTCAGCGCTCCATCCCAAGAACAGCTCGTCGAGTTTGTGCCCCTTCGTTTGTATGCCGCGCTCCTTCAGGACGACATACTTCAGGAAAAGCTCGCAGGAGAGTGCCGCGCAGACTGCTCCTGGAACCGTCAGCATCTCGATACCGTCCTCGTCCTTGCAGCTATTAAGGCATCTGTCGGCCGCTTTCAGAAAGCTATCCGCTTCAGAGAGCAGATCGCCTTCTGGGTCAGCCCGCAGCTTGGCCACGCCTCCGACAAAGCTGCCCGGCCCTTTGCCACCGAGATTGAAGGTGCCGAGGTGGATGACCCAGGCAGGGCGATCATGCTTTTCGTCTGATTCGTCAGCCATTGGTAGTACCCGCCCAACAATGTTTAGGCGGATCCGCATAAGAGCTGGATCTGCCAATTACTATACGCATAACAGGTCATCGATTCTCCCGAAACATACGTGACAAACTTTAACATTTCAGTCAGTGGAAGTTCTTCTGGTAGTTGGCCCGGCAGGATGCTCAAAAAGTTCGTCCAGCAAGGCCGCAGCGAGTGAAGGAACGGAGGCGAAATTAATGGGCCTGACCCCTTTGTTTCTTTGCGCGAGCACGCGGCGTGACACCCCAGGCCGTCAACTGCATCCCGTGGTTAACCAGCCATTCTTGATCAAGCGCACATTGAGTCATTTTAAAGTATCGAGTTTGTCCAGATTCATGAGGCCCCAGAAGGTCGCACCAAACCCGAAATGGAAGTCGTGCCATTGGTTGATTTGAAGGCGCTCCTGACCATCTTTCACTGCCTGCCGGAGCCGGTCGGCGCTTTCGATTCCAGTGATCGTTGCCAATGCTCTGAAATGCTTGTGCTGCGTAGCGCGCAGGAACAGCGGGAACTCGCGACCCCGCGAGGAGTAGTGAAGCGTCCCTGGGTACCAGCGGGTGTCAGGGGTCAGGAAAGTCATCAGAAGGACGAGAAGCTCAGCTTGCATCACCGCCGTGAAAGGCACGTCCGACCGGTCAGCCTGGCGCTTGATGAGCTCTGCCGCGGGGCTGAGAAGACGCCTTCCTTCTGGTGCCAGAACCGCTTGCAGAGTTTCGGAATGGGCGTAGAACCCATCAAACGTGTCAAAGGCCTGCTCATTACGACGGTCCGACTCTGGAAGGAGGTAATGGGAAGTAAGCACTTCGTGGAGGATGCCGAACGCTTGCGTTTCGATGAGAGACGCCACGATGTAGAGGAACGTCTCGTGGACAAAGAGTGCGTGCGCTTCGAACCACCCATCGTTCCATGAGGTAACCTCGGCAGGCCGAGACTTGAGTTCCCGGAGCACTTCAAGGAACTTTAGCAGTGAGTCGGTGAATTCAGAAGACGGCGACACTTCACTCTCAAGCAAGACCCAGTCGACAACATAGTTGCGAATTGACTTTAGCTTTCCGCAGTCCTCCAAGACCTTCTCGCCGAGCGACGCGACCTGCGGTTGCTGTCGGACTCTCAGCGCATCGGCGTACTGAATGCAAGCCTCTGTGAAGTCGCGTCGGTACAAGCCCAACCCAGATTTCCCCTGCATGATCGCCTGTCGAAGCGCGTTGTATCTCGAGAGAACCGGACTCGAAGGTGCTTCACTTGGATCTCTGATGTAGGCGGGAGGCCTGCCGAGCGTGGGCTTCTCGAAGAGAGGTTTACCGTGAAGCGTTCTAATGAGACGTTCCCAGTTGTCGTTGGCCGACTCCGATGTGGAGAAGTTCAGCCAGATTCGCGACTTGAGAAACGTCGGGAGGTAAGGTTCACCCGCTTCTGAGAACTCGCAAGCTATTGGTATGAACTTTGATTGGTCCACCTTGTCGTACACCTCTTTGGAAATGATCTGCGATTCAGTGCCTACGCCCGCCCTTCGCGCGTCCGCTTTCTCCGCATACGTTTTGTCGCAGATCACCAGAACATGGGTGACGCTAGGATCAGTCACCATTCGCTCCATGAAAGCGTACTTGTCGTGGCCTTCCTTCAGATCAAACAAATCCAGAACCACGTCGACGCCGTCGGCGACCAACTGCTCTGCCCAGAGCCGTACCTGTTCCTGGTGATGCTCAGATGTCCAACTGTAGGAGATGAAGGCTTTGGGTGGCATGTTCGTCTGTCTGGCTAACGTCGCAAATCACCGGCGGGGAAAAGCAGAGCAAGGAACGAGTGGCGCTTTTTGCAGTCCGAGTGGATTTGCCTTGTTATGTGGCTTTTCATCTGACCTAATTGATGTTGGATTTTTGTCATTCAGCGGGTAGCTCATGTGCTACGCGCCATCCCTGTTTAGTAAGTTCGAATAGCCCCTTCGCATTTTCCACTTCCTGGAGCAATCCACCATCCACCAAGGATTCGACGATATAAATCCAGTGATGACGATTCTTCCTGTCCCCTATATCTTTACCAGATAAACGCGCTTCTACAGCAGTCCGCTCCCACCCCCACTGCATATTCATGACCGCACCTGGCACCCAAAGAGATTCACACTCACCTTTCGCAGCCCATACTCCACATCGGCCATCAAATTTATACAATCTCTGCAAAAGTTTTTTGTGATCTTCAGTAAGCGCACGATTGGCTAGTTTTATGAAGTCAGTCTTTAGCTCCTTGTCTTTGACCTCGTTTAATATCTCACGAAGCAATCTCATAGCCGTAGATCGGAAAAGTGGTTCATGTTGTACGCACACTTCCGCCAACTGTTTTGCTAAGTTGCCGAGATGGCCGACTGCTTCACTCTCAGGAATAGTAAAAAACTCCTGAGGATCTTCAATTGTTTCTTGAACGTACTTCCATTGCTCAATTAACGCTGACTCCCAATCTGCACTAGTAGGTGCTACAGATTTCCTCATTTCGCTGCGAAGGTGGGCGAGATTATGACGATCCCCTAACTCTGAATCTAAAACATGACTTGGGAAAAGTGCTGCCGATGATGCAATGCAGGCTCCTGGCGGGAGTTGGGTGGACCATTTATCCACCGTGGCTTGTAATTCCGAACTAAACTTATCGTTTCGGAACATTTCAAATATTTTGTCTGCGAGCTTTTTCCCCGCATATCCAAAAAGCCACGCTTCAAGTCCAGTCGCCATATTTGACCTCCTTGAGCCACATAACTATGTTTAGGCCGATCCGCATTAGAGTCTTATGCGGATCGGCCTAACACCATTTCCTGAATGGGCTCACATCCCGTCCAGCGGACTGAGGACATGGATATAAATCATCGTCGTCCTCATAAGGGGTGGGTGGGATGATCCCAACTGCGCGCGTCGAACGAGCACATTCCTATCGTGCGCGTTCCGCGAGCAAGGGGATCGTCCCAGCTACCCCGTTCCCCTTTTTCAGCATCCTAATTATATTGAATACTGAAAGGTCGGCTTCGCCCCGATCGCCTGAGCCAGAACTCCACGGCGCTTCAGTTCCTCAAGAATTCGTCGAGTAGCGGCATCAAAATCTGCCGGGCCTGATAGCACGATATCCGTATTTGGCGGAGCTTCTTCAGGCGCCTTGCTCATGTGAATCGCGATGACCGGAACCGGGTGGACGAGCGTCCTGATAGCTTGTGCCGCTTCGACATAGGCCAAGCCGAATGGATTGGTCGTCGAGACCACGATCAGCCCTGTATCCACCAGCAACCTCGCCACCTCGCCATAACGACGAGCCATCTCGGTCGCCTGTCCTCGTTCTCCTTCCGAGAGGTCTGCATCAAGTCCGCGGCGGAGATTGCCCCCATCGAGCAAGTACGCATGCCGGCCATCCGCCACAAGCCGGGCCTCGATGGTCCTGGCCAAGAATGACTTCCCTGTATGCCGCCCCCCGGTCACCAACACAATGGCGGCTCGGTGACCATATTGTTGCGCGCGATCCTCGACCCCGACCTCACCCTTCACCCAGGCAAAGTCGCGCTGTCGCGCTTCTTCCCGGAGGAACTCCTGATCGTCATGGACCAGCTCTGTCACGATGCCGCCGCCGGCAATGTCATACTCATCCACGAGAACGAACCGGCCTGTCGCCTCGAACGAAGCCGAGAGATCGAATGCCACCGGCGCTTTGGCTCGAATGGTAATCTCTGCAACCTGATTCTTGTTCACGACACTGCTGCCTTGTTGCTGGGCCAGATCCATCGTGTCGATGATCCGGTGAATGGTGGCGACTTCACAATCTACTTCCTTCGTCGCCACTCTGAGCTGATACCGCCGTCCCCGCTCCAACGGCTTCCGGCCCAGCCAGAACACATTGGCTCGAAAGGCCGTCGATACGAGCGGAAGCTGCTCCTGATGAGACGCCACCTCTCCTCGCTCGACAAAGATCTGCTCATCGAGCGTGACACCAACGGACTGGCCTGCATGGCCTTCAACCGGCAGGGGATCGACATTGAACGCTTCAATCGATTTGACCGTCGCCCGCTTATTCGAGGGCGAGAACACCAGCGAATCACCGACCTTCAATTGCCCTGCCGTAATACGGCCGACGATGATGCGGCGGGCATCGAACTTGTACACGTCCTGAACCGGCAGGCGAAGCGGCTGCTCGGATCGTCCAGGTTCCTTCCGGAACGCACTGAGCGCATCCAGCACGGTCGGACCGCTGTACCAGGGCATCTGCTCACTCCGGTTGGCAATGTTATCACCGAGCTTAGCACTGACCGGAATGACCTGCTGCGGAACCGCCTTGAATTGCCCGAGAAACTCGCGATATTCCTTTTCGATCCCGTCAAACACATCCTGCCGATAGCCGACCAGATCCATCTTGTTCACCACGACGGCAAATTGGCGAACGCCCAAAAGCGATAAGAGATACCCATGCTTCTTGGACTGCTCCTTCACGCCCTCCAAGGCATCGATCAGCAACAACGCCCCTTCAGCCCGAGCCGCCCCGGAAATCATGTTCTTGAGAAACTCCTTATGCCCCGGCGCATCGATGATGATGTATTGCCGGCCCTTCCAGCCGAAAAACGTCCGCGCCGTATCGATCGTGATCCCCTGCTCCTGCTCTTCCAGGAAGGCATCGAATAAGAACGCGTATTCAAATTCCTTCCCCTGTTGCTGGCAGATGGCTTGAACTTTTTCGAGCTTGCCATCCGGCAACGATCCCGTATCGGCATAGAGCCGCCCCAGCAAGGTGGACTTGCCATGGTCCACATGCCCGACGATAACGATGTTCAGATTGTCCGATGATTTCGAAATTATTTCCGCCATTTTCACGCTCCAGAATGTTCAAACAGGCAGCCCAGCAAGGCCGCAGGGGAGGAGAAACCGCAGGCGTACCCTCTGCGGTACGTTGAGGATTTCTCCGACCCGAGAACGCCGCTGGATGCCTGTTTCAACATTCTGCCCCTACATGTAGCCGTCTTTGCGGAGTAGTTCCATCCCGCGCCCTTCATCCTGCGCGCGGCCCGATCGCTCCGCGACTGTGGTATGCCGCAATTCGTCAATAATCTCATCGACGGACTTCGCCGTCGATTTGATCGGCGTCGTACAAGGGGCACAG
>JBDSKU010000295.1:0-6572 GCA_039916745.1 Nitrospiraceae bacterium | reverse complement strand
TTGGTCTTCACTTCCATCCGCTCCAGCGGGAACACTTTCTCGCCTTCCGGAGTTTGAAGCTTGATCTGATTCTTGGTCAGACCGGCATAGATCAACTTGCCGAAAATGAGACGGTGCATTCCTTTCTTATTCTTTTCTTTTCCATGATGATCGACGATCATATTCTCTTCATTGAGCCAGAGTGACACCTCGTCGCCGACCGCCGCATCGGCAGGGGCGGTCTTCGCGTTGATAGTGTATTGTCCGGTCGACGTCTTCACAAAGATCACGCCTGACTGGATCTTGGTCACCACGCCATTGACCTGAATCACAGAGCCAGGCATCGTATGGGGGTGCTCGTCAAAGCTCATTTCGACGGTCATGCGATGCAGGTCGATCACGGCGCCTGCTTCGTTCAGCTCCACCGTGACCAATGTACCCTCCTCGATACCTCCGGTTTTTACCTCTAGACGCTCCAAGGGAAATACTTTCTCGCCCTCAGGAGTCCACAGCTTGATCTCCTTCTTCATCTTTCCGGCATAGACGAGGTTGCCGGTAATGTACCGATGGGCATGGGCCTTCTCGCCTTTCCGATGGACATCGATCACGGCATTGCCTTCATTCACCGTCATCTCCACCTCTTCCCCGACCTCGAGTTTCTGTGGTCCGCCAGCAGAAACGATCGTCATCGACCCCCATGAGGTCTTTACGGTAGTGAGGCCTGATTGCACCTTCGAAACGACGCCACTGACCTTCATGTGCGTCGAGCGTATTCCGTGTTTGCCTCCTTCGTCGGCAAACCCGTAGGGCGTTAACAGCAACAGGCTCAGGACCATCGAACTGAGAACCATTGTCTTGCGCATCGGTCTTCTCCTCCATAAGTTGGTGATAAATTTCTGTCGCTGTTGAAAGAGACCGTTCACGATATCCTCCCTCTGGTTGATGGACAAAATCTTTTTCTCCCCAATTCACATGAACGTCATTCGGCCCTAGTAGTTATATGACAGTGCGGCTTCCTGCCACAACCGCAAAGGCGTGAGCGGAGAGAGAACCGCAACGGAGTCGTCTTGTGACAAGTCATGTTTCCAGCGTCGCGTTCATGGTGATGGTCGTGTTCAGAAGCCGTGAGATCGGGCAGCCGGTCTTGGCGGCGGCGGCCGCCTTCTCCCAGGCTGCTTGGTCCGCTTTGGGAACCGTTCCCTTCACGTCGAGATGGATCTGCGTCACGGTCCAGCCTGCCTCGAGTTTTTCGAAACTCAACGTCGCCGTCGTCTCCAACTTGTCGGCCATCAGTCCGGCGCTTCCCAACTGCCCCGACAGCGCCATCGTGAAACAACCCGCATGCGCCGCCGCGATCAGCTCTTCCGGATTCGTGCCCTTCCCGTTTTCAAACCTGGCCGTAAAGGAATACTGCGTCTTCGACAAGACGCCGCTTTCGGTCGAAACGATGCCTTTGCCGGTTTTCAAATCTCCCTGCCATTCTGCCGAAGCGTGACGTTTCATCTTGTCCTCCATAGTGAAGAGTTCACGGTCAATACCACGCGAAAACGTGCTTGGCCGCTCATCTGCTGTGAGCCCTCGGCCCTGTGCCTGGGCGAGAATCACGCGATCATCGGACCTTGGGCTTTCCCGTCGATGGCTCCTGGCCCAGGACGCATCCGAGGCCCACCTCGTAACTCCGGCATGGCGGGAAACAGAATTCCACTTCGCGCGTGCCAGGAGGCGCTTCCGGGTCGGACAGCAGGCGGCAGCGACGCCACGATCATGACTTGTTGTCCAGGTTGTTCTTGAACCCGGCTTTCTTGTGGGCACCGTCGCAGAACGGCTTGTTCGCCGACTGCCCGCACCGGCAGAGCCAAACCTCGTCTCCGTCGACAGCGATCTCCCGACCGCCCTCGGTCACCAACTTGAACGCTCCCTTGACGTAATACGGCCCATCATTCTTGGGCGTGATGATAATGTCGCTCATGCAGTCCTCCTTGGTTGGTTTCATCCGCGCTAGTACCCCACCGTGAAGCGTCGCCGGATATGCATCGGCTTCTCCGCTTCATCGATCATCGCCATCGCATAATCCTGGACAGAGATTCGGCTTTCTCCGTTGGCATCTTTCAGCAACTGATCCGTTCCCAGCCGGAATTGCCCGGTCCGCTGGCCGGGAGAGAGGTCGGCTGAAGGGGAGAGGAACGACCATTCTAAGCTCGGTTCTTTGCGCAGCAGGTTCAGGGCTTCACGGGTAGCGAGTGCCCCTTGTTTATATTCAACTGGGAACTCCGGTAGATCCACCGACTGGACACCAGGCTTCACCTCCAAACTGCCGGCCCCTCCGACGAACAACAGTCGCTTCACACCGGCCTTTTTCACGCCGTTGATGATGGCTCGCGTGCCCCTGACTTGCTGGTTGTAGATGTCCGGGTTGCTCCATCCTGGATTGAAGGCGCTGATGACGGCATCATAGCCCGCCACCAATCGAGCCACCTCATCTTCGTTCTGGACATCCGCTTTATGGGGAAGAAGCTTCGGATGCGCTTTCAGTTTCGTCGGGTCCCGAACGATGGCGGTCACCTCATGGCCGCGTTGCAAGGCTTCGTGCAAGATTGCCGACCCGACAAAACCCGTCGCGCCGATCAATGCGATCTTCATGGTCAACCTCCCATCGGATCATTGTTTCATCCACAGCAGCAGCCGGAGAGGACGCTCAGCGATTTCCCTTCTGCTGCTGAGAGAGATACCGGTACATCCCTTCCACATTCTCCGGGAACCAGTCGGCGTAGCGCTGCCACTGTTCGTACTTGGGAAGCTGCACGGTCTTTTTCGCCTCTTCCAGACTTGCGCCCTTCTGGATTTGCTCCTGCACCGCAGTTCTGAGATCTTCGAGATAGCCGCGGAACAGGCGCACATGCTCTTTCTTGCCGATCTTGCCGTGGCCGGGCACCAGAATGTCGAAATCTAACTGCTCGACTTGCTTGAGCGATTCGATCCAGTCATCGGGATAATGCGCTCCGCATCGTTCGATAGGCCACTGTCTCGACCGGAATAAAGTCCACGACGAAGAGCAGCTTGTTCTGCGGAAGCAGAACGACGAGGCTGTTATCCGAATGGCTCTTACCGGTGTAAATCAGTTCGACATGCTTGCCGCCAAAATCGATGAACATCCGATCGGTGAAGGTGAGATCAGGCAGGGGAGTCTCGGACCGCGGTTCACGCAGAATCTCCCGCCTTGCAGCCCAATGGCTGACAAAGGTCGCCGTCTCAGCGAACACGGTCCCTCCCGTGATGTGGTCCGCATGATCGTGGCTATAGATCACATATCGGACAGGCTGATCGGAAAGCTTTTTGATCTCAGCCGTGAGCCAGGTCGCCGCGTCAGAACTGATTGGATCGGTGACGATCACTCCCTTCGGCGTAGTGATGAAAATGGATTGATGAAATTGATGCCGGAACAGGTATACGTCATCGGTCAGCTTGGTGATTTCATTATCGGGCCGGGGTTGTTGAGCAGATGCCCCGGGTCCTTGAAGCAGCAGACATCCAACGACGAGCAAGAATGGGAACCATTTCGTGAGATCCATCAAAGTCCTCCTTCAGATCGCTCAGAGCCGTAGGGGTTTGATCGGCGACAACACGGCCTCGGGATTGCGCTTCCAGATGGTTTCATCCGCATCCACATACAGTTCGACTTCGTTGCCATCCGGATCGCGCAGATACAGGCTCTGGCTGACGGTATGATCGCTCATGCCGTCGATTGTGACACCGGCTCGTTCAAGGTCTTTCTTTGCGGCGCGCAATTCATCGAGGCTATCTCCAACCTTGATACCGATGTGGTACAAGCCGCGCCGTCTGCCCTGCAATGGCCCCGGCGCGTCACCGACCTGGATCAATAGCAACTCGTGATGCGTACGGCCCGATGTCAATGCGGCGGCCGCTCCGTTGAAGATCCGGCCCACTTCCTGAAATCCCAGCAAGTCACGATAGAAGGCCAACGACTGATTGAGGTCCTTCACATAGAACACGATGTGTCCGAGATAATGTGCTTTCATCTGAATCACTCCTTGTTGGACGACGACTGCGGGAGCATGGCTCTGACCGCCGCATGCGCCAACACCACAGCGGGCTCTCGTTGAAGAGCCTCGTAATAGTGTTTGCCGAATCCGGTTCCCTCTTCCGACGGAGCCAGAAGTGCTCGGACCGATGCCATAAAGGTGGCCGCCTCCGGGCCGTCAAATGACTCCTCTGCTTCAACGAGTTCATCAAGCCTGACTACCAATTGAGGATAACGGACGCAACCAGGCAAACCACGCATGGCCCAGCAGGAGCTGGAGAAATTCGCCGTTAGATGCGATGCGGCCGTACACTCGCTCATAAGACACGCGTTCGTCGTCCAGCAAGGCTTTATGCAGATGCAGCAACGCGAGGCGGAGTTGGTCCACATGCGAACGTTCCGCATCCAAACCCGACATGATCGAATCTCCCTCCCTATGACCTGTCCGCAGCCTTCGTACCGACTCGTGTCCCGATTGGAATGGCGGCTCCACTGATCTGGCCAGCTGCTTCAGAGACGAGAAAGAGCAGCGTCTCGGCGATGGATTCCGGCTTCGTCCAGGTTGACGGATCGGTCTGGGGCATGCTCGCGCGGTTGGCCGGTGTATCGATGGTGTTGGGCAATACCCCGTTGACCGTCACCCCGGACCCGCTCAACTCCAGCGCCAGCACTTTGATCAGCGCGAGGAGGCTCGACTTGGAGACAATATAAGCAGCGGCTCCCGGGAACGGCTCGACTGCGGCCCAGGCAGCCACATGCACAATGCGACCGGCCCCTCGTTCTACCATATGGGGGAGCACGGCTCTTGAGAGTAGAAAGGCCGCCGTCACGTTCATCGTCAGCATCCGCTGCCAGAGGGCCGCATCCGTTTCTTCCACTCGCCCCATCGCGAAGCCACCGACCAGATTGACGAGCGCATCAATGCGGCCAGTCTCCCGGATCACATTCTTCACGAGACGCTGCACATCGGCTTCGTCCGCCACATCGGCCTTCATCGCGGACCCGCTTGCGACCTGGGCCGACGGTGGATTGCGATCTGCCGTAATGACCCGAGCGCCCGCCCGGGCGAATACCGGCGCGACCGTTTGGCCGAGTGCGCCGGACCCTCCGGCTATCAATACGACTTTCCCCTTCAATTGCATCGGCATGTCTCCCTTGGAATGTCGCCTCTACTCTGTCGTCTCACTATCGAGCTGATGGGCCTTCCGCCCGCCACGGGCGAGCGGATGTTCAGGAAGCTGACCGCCGACCATGATCTTCGCCATGTCCGCAGCGCGTGCAACGAGTTCCTGCGCCCCTTTCCGAAGCTCCTGGCTGTTCTGTACTTCTTTGACGTTCCGTTCCATGTCCTCGGCACTCCAGCCTCTCGAATGCGCGATAAACGGAAACTGCGGGAACTGGCAGCCGACTTCGGCGAAAAAGGTCATGAGTTGTCCGGCCACTCCCTGCACGTTATCTTGACCGCCCATAATGATAAACGCCGCCACCTTGTTCTTGAGCAAGTGTTTGTTGGCGATGGTCTCCTGATTCTGGATGCAGTTCATCCGTTCGACCATCTTGAAATACAGGCTGCTCGCATTGCCCCAGCGGATCGGGGTTGAAATGAGAATGACATCGGCCCAATGCACAATCGCTTCGTACACGCGATCGAGCTGATCCGTCGAGTCCATCTGGGTTATCGAACAAGGCCAGGTACAGGCCTGAGCCGATTTGGAATAAAACCCTTCGCACGATCGAAAGTTCAACTCGCGGAGCTTAATACATTGCGTCTCCAGCTTCAGCGCGCTCCGGGCATGGTCCAGCGCCACCTCCAGCATCGCGTCGGACGTGCTATACCGTGGATGTTCCGTCGTCATTGACGTCGTCGAGATCCCCACGACGCGGATCGGGCCGGGCTGGCGCACCACCGGGCGTGCGAGCGGATGGGGCTGGTGCTTCTGCTTCTTCCGTTTCGTCGCCGACGACAGATCGAGATAGAGCCGACCGTTCTCCACTTTAGTCGCATAGGCCGGAACCTGATCTTGTTCGTACCCCGGTTCGCCTTGACCGGTCTTGTGATGAAACTTCCAATAGTGCCAGGGACAGACGACATAGTCGCCGTCGAGCCGGCCTTCACCCAAGGGACCACCGACATGATTACAGACCCCGGATATCGCGGCAAACGAACCGTCTTGGTACGTCAGTGCGATGGTCGTCTTTCCGGCAGAGACTTCTTGTAACGGCTTCTTTTTCAGCTCTTCAACTTTTCCAATATCGATCCATTGCGGGTCCGGCATCACAGGCTCCTTGATGAGGAAATCACAGTACCTTGCTTGCCCGCACCACGATGATAATAAAACCGCTCGTGGACAATCGTGCCCTGACAGATATCGCCGAGCAGATCGTTCGGCCTCTGCTGTAGCTTGACGGTGCTCATGAGTTCACGGCGTTTATCTCAAGAAGGTGCGAGAAGCACGCGTGATTAAGAATCGCATCCGCGGAAAGACCACGCTCCTGACCACGAAAAAATCGGTCGCTCAAACCCTCACCGCCGGCCTCGGCGAACTTTGCGAAG
>JBDSKU010000294.1:0-3551 GCA_039916745.1 Nitrospiraceae bacterium | reverse complement strand
ATCTTCCCGCTTCAATGCAAGCTTTCCGGCACTTCAGGGGACTCTCATATCACTACTATTCATGTAGTCACATTGATGATATGAAGGATGCCCTCGCTGTCCAATGGCCGATGCAGCAGGTCTCCTCGAAACGCCTGTCTGCATGGCGTTGCTGAGAACGGTGGGTGCGCCGAAGTCATTCAGGATCGAGGGACTGCTGTCCGAACGCTGTTCTTGATGGCGAGCACGATGAGATTCTTGTCACGAATTGCGTAGATAATCCGATAGTCGCCATCGCGGACTCGATAGAGATGGTCCTCGCCTTCGAGCGTTTTGACGCCTGGGGGTCGCGGATGATGTCTGATGGCATGGAGCCATTTCACAAGGGCCTTCCGAAGCGGTTTCTCAACTGCTTTGAGTTGCTGCTCGGCTGGTGGGGCAAGGAGAATAGTGGAGATCATCGGGTACTATCAGAGCCCCAATTCTTTCAGGATCACATCGAGCGACTGAGCGCCCTTCTTGTTGGCCTGGGCTAACGCGGCTCGGGCATCGACAAGATCGATACGGTCTTCGAGCGCCTCCAGGAGTCGCAGGTCCTCGATGGGCACGACCGCGGCGACCGCTCGGCCACGTCGGCGCAACAGCACACGTTCGCTGCTGAATGCGGCACGGTTGATCGCATCGGCAAACGCCTCACGCTCTTTATTGCCCTCTGGATTTCCCATCACGCTCCTCCGAATGCATCCTGCTGTCAGATGGACAGATTATTCGAATGATGCAAGCTGTACAGGGGGCAAGAAGCGAAGTCAACCACGAGAGCAGGACGCCGGCCCTATTCCATTTTTTTTGTAATTGGGGTATGAAGAGGAGGTGGCGATTGCATCGCGGTCCCACATGACTCATCCACATAATCAGAGGAGAGACTCCATGGCTAAGGGCATGACACAGAAGAAAAACACCAAGAAGAAACCTGCCACGACGGTGAAGGAAAAGCGCGCCGCGAAGGTCGCGAAGAAAAAGTAATCCTGTCTGTGTGTTGGCCGGTCTGGCCGAGGATATCTCCGCTGCGCCCATCGGCGTGCGTTAGCAGTGTGCCGCGCACGTTGATGGGCGCACGCTGGGGCCGTTGCCTTCTAGCCTGTGCTTCGTATGTATTGCCGTTATCGCGTTCGCGCACCCCATCAGCTTGCCATACCCATCACGGCGTTTCGATCTTCTGTTCGGCTTAATGCCTCGATCACTTTTTCCGGTAGACGTTCAGCCCGACTTTTTCTTCGCGGTCAGGAATGGTCACATTTCCCTCTGTTGAGGCGATGATGATTGTCTTTCCAGAAGCCGAGGGCCCGAACTCTTTGGATAGGTCGATTTTGATGGTCAATATGGTCCCTGCAATGGTCATCTCGACGTTTTTCATGAGGTGGCCTTTCAGTGATGGGTGAAGCGCGAGTCCGCGCTGTCAGAATAATAATGGTGCATCCTGTACCGCGGGCGGGGGAGGAAGTCAATCGAGGAAAGCATGGACGCGCGCGAGGCGCGGGAAAGGGGAGACAATCGAGATGGCAGAAAATCGTGTTAGGCCTAAGCCAGTCTGATTTCGAAGTTCGCAGTTGTGAGAATCTGACATCGAACCTCTCTCTCGTCTCGCCCATCACGCTCGTCCCGCCTGTCTCGCGCCCCCGCTGTCATCCTCCCGCAAACACCGGTCGAAATCCGGCATTGGTCAAGATGCGGGAGACGGTATCTCGTTGATCCCCCTGCACTTCGATCCGGCCCTCCTTCACCGTGCCTCCGGCGCCACAGGCTTTCTGCATGTCTTTCGCAAGAGCCTCTTTTTCGGCCAGACTGATGCCGATGAAACCCGTGACGACCGTCACGGTCTTCCCGCCTCGGTGCGCGGTCTGGCGAATGATATCCACCCGCCCACGGTTTTTTTTCGGTGAGAGAGGCGTTACGTCACCTGTTGCGACAGGGGTAGTGCCATCCGGAGCCAGAGGGAGGTTCATGTCCTTCAGGGCTGCAAACGGACTCTTCCAGTGGAGAGGTTCATCACTGGTCGGCACGCGTGTCTTGCCTTTCATCGCGGCACCAGCATTATCGTCCAGAGGGAGTGGACGGTTGTTTCAACAGGGTCAATTCCAGCTGCACCGTATGCTCTCCATTCGCCATCCAGATCTGTCCTTCTTGAACGGTGCATTGCAGCTGCATGCTGGGCCTGGCCAGTTGAGCTAAGGCGCGGCTCCCGTCGAGCGGAAGATTCATCACGGTCAGATTCGTCAACCGCTCAAGTGTGGCCAGATTTTTCTCCCACCATTGATCGGCGCCACGACCGCCATAGGTATAGAGGTAGACCTGTTTTGCGCGGCCGCAAGCCTGGCGAATAGATTTTTCATCCGGCTGGCCCACCTCGATCCAGAGGTCGATGGCGCCCGTCAAATCCTTGAGCCAGAGTGCTGGCTCCTCTTCGGTGCTCACCCCCCGGCCAAACGATAAGGCTTCATGCCCATGGAGGGCAAAGGCGAGCAGACGCACCATCATGCGTTCGTCGGTTTCGGATGGATGACGCGCGAGGGTCAGCGAATGGTCCTCATAGTATTGGCGGTCCATGTCGGAGATCTGCAGCGTCGCTTTATAAATGGTCGCGTTCGAGGCCATGGAATGGTGGGTCCTCTGTCTGTCGAATGATGTAAGTCGAAGGAGTCGGCAACCGTCGTTCACATATCTTTATACGCGATGTACCATCCTTCGACCCGCTCTCGTGCCCAGGGCGTTTTTCGGAGAAAGGTGAGGCTGGATTTCACGCTAGGGTCATGGAGGAAACAGCGGATCGGGACGCGCTTTCCCATCTCGGCCCAGCCATACTTCTCGACCAATTCCGTAATGATGGTTTCAAGCGTGATCCCGTGCAAGGGATCGCGAGGGTGAGTAATAGGGGGTGGCTGGTTCATGGGCGAAGTCTAGACGTTGAAGCGGAAGTGCATGACGTCGCCGTTCTGAACCACGTATTCCTTGCCTTCCAACCGCATCTTCCCTTTTTCCTTCGCACCCGCTTCGCCCTTGCAGGCGATGAAGTCGTCGTAGCCGATTACTTCCGCGCGGATGAAGCCTTTCTCGAAATCGCCGTGGATGACGCCGGCGGCTTGTGGGGCCGTATCGCCGATATGAATGGTCCAGGCACGGACTTCTTTCACGCCGGCGGTAAAGTAGGTTTGCAGACCCAATAATTGGAAAGCGGCGCGAATCAGACGGTTCAGTCCCGGCTCGGCCATGCCGGCATCGGTCAGGAATTCCATCTTCTCTTCGTCCGACAGCCCGGAGATTTCCGACTCCAGCGCTGCACAAATTGCAACGACCGGCGCCCCTTCGCGTACGGCGAATTCTTCCATACGGGTGAGGAGGGGATTATTGGCGAATCCTTTTTCTGCCACGTTGGCCACGTACATGACGGGCTTGATGGTGAGGAGGCAGAGTGGTTTCAGTAAGGCCATCTGAGCCGCATCCAGTTTCATCGTGCGGGCCGGCTTGCCCTGGTTCAAGCAGATCGCGACTTGTTCCAGGATTTCGCCCAGCTTCAC
>JBDSKU010000293.1:0-7999 GCA_039916745.1 Nitrospiraceae bacterium | reverse complement strand
GCGGGAAACCTCCCACCAGGCCCGAGGTCACGACCCGATCTCCGTCTCGAAGCGTCGAGAGCAATGGAATATATTTCAGCTGGGCCAGCCCCTGCTGGGTCCCCTCCACAATGCCTTCGTCTCTGGTCCTTTGAATGAGGCCGGCGATGGCGTTATTCGGATCCGTGATCAAGAGCACCACCGAGGATGCGCCCGTCGTTTTCACCACGCGCCCGACGACGCCCGCGGGCGTGATCACCCCCATGTCCGGTTTGATCCCGTCGCTCTCGCCCTTATTGAGAATGAGGGCACGATAGCGGTTCGTGGCATCACGTCCGATGACTTGCGCGGCCACCATGGTCGGAAGCGCTTGCTCCTTAAATTGCAGCAAGGCCGTCAATCGTTCAGTTGCGGCAGCCGACTCGCGCAACTGGCTGTTTTGCCCGCGCAACGACTCCATGTCTTTTCGTAATTGCAGGTTCTCCTCCCGAACCCCTTGCAACGCCACATACTGCTGCCACCGATCGGCGATGCCCGTATCGATCGATGCAATGGCCTCAAGCGGAACACGCACGACGTGTCCGACTGGCCCATCCAGATATTGTAAGAGTCCTTGGATTTGACCGGGAAGCAGGAAAAGCGCCGCCACGAGAAGTGCGAAGCAGGCAAACGCCAGACGTCTGGCACCGGAGGAAAAACGAGAGTTTACCATCCACATAAGAAAGTGAGGGATGGAACCTTATCGGTACGTATTGGCCTGGGACATGACCGACACTTTGGCAAGCAGATCCAGCTCATCGAGGATTTTTCCGACTCCCAAAACGACAGAAGTCAGGGGATCGTCCACGGTGATGATCGGCAGATTCGTTTCCTCGCGAAAGCGCGTATCCATGCCCTTCAGCAAAGACCCTCCGCCCGTGAGAACGATGCCACGATCGATGATGTCCCCCGCCAACTCAGGCGGGGTATTCTCCAGCGCCACTTTAATCGCGTTGACGATTGTCCCGATCGGCTCCTGCAACGCTTCCCGGATTTCCGAGTCATCCACCACCAACGTGCGGGGAATGCCGGAAATTAAGTCGCGCCCCTTGATCATCATGGTCTTGCGTTCCTCAAAGGGATAGGCGGATCCGATTTCGAATTTAACCCGCTCCGCCATATGTTCACCGATGAGGAGGTTATATTTCTTCTTAATGTAATTCATGATCGCATCGTCCATGCGATCGCCTGCCACTTTGACGGACTCGCTATAGACGATTCCGCCAAGCGAAATCACGGCGATATCGGTCGTGCCGCCGCCGATATCGACCACCATGTTGCCGGAAGGCTCGGTAATTGGAAGACCTGCACCGATGGCCGCCGCCACCGGTTCTTCGATCAGATACACTTCGCGGGCGCCGGCCAATTCGGCTGAATCACGGACCGCCCGCTGCTCGACCTGCGTGATACGCGACGGCACACCGATAATGATGCGCGGACGCACAAATGCACTGCGGTTGTGCGCTTTCTGAATAAACCGCTTCAACATCTGCTCGGCCATTTCACAATCGGCGATCACGCCTTCTTTCATGGGCCGCACCGCAATAATGTTGCCGGGCGTGCGTCCCAACATTCGCTTCGCTTCCGTGCCGACCGCAAGCACTCGTTCGGTCTTTTTCTCAACCGCGACGACCGAGGGTTCGTTCAAGACGATCCCTTTCCCATGCACATAGACGAGCGTCGACGCCGTCCCCAGGTCGATGGCCAGGTCGTTTGAGAACCACCCGAAGATATCACTTGCAAAGCCCACGATTGCTCTCCCTTCCCCTCAACCTCTGACTGCGCGCTCAGTCGGGCAACGCCAGTCGACCCGCATCTAGCACCTGAGTACCGGCTACCTCGTCACCAAGACGCCGCCCCTGTTCATTCCCAATGATCAACACCCCTTCGAGCGCCATGATAGCGACCGACACAATCCATCCCACATACGGGACGGCAAAAGCTAATTGCGCGATCGCAAAGGGCAAATTACGAATAATGGATTCCCGAAACCCTGCAGACTCACGCCGGTTTGGGAGCACCGTCTGGAGGCCGATCAACCGTTTACCGATACTGCGCCCACCAGCAAATCCATCGGCAATGAGTATATACGCCAATCCTGCAAAAAAACCTACTGGCACGATCATTTGATCGGCTGCTGCGACGATGAATACATCAATGAGCTTGGCAATACCTCGGTTCAGGACCTGCGCCTTCGGATAGATCCCAGCACCGATTGAATGACCTCCGCGAACCTCCTCGGCCAAGTGCGCTCCTTACAATTAGTGGCAAAGTATAACAAATCACATTACCTAGCACAAACAAAGACCACTCTCCCGCAGATCGACATGACGACTACGACGCCTTGCCTTCACGGACAAAGACCTCTGCTCAATCGTGAGATCTCAACGCTGGAAGAGCGGTCGTCCCTTGCCTTTGCACAGCTCCCTGAGTACAATCCGTTTGCACGAACTTTCCGAGGAGTTGTCATGATCAAATTGATGCGTGAAGCGTCTCATAGTTATCCGTGGCTCCTCAAGTCCATCATGGGGATTATCGCCCTCGCCTTCGTCATCACCATGGGCTGGTGGGGATTTGGCGAACAGTCCGGTGCCGTCGTTGCCTCAGTCGGAGACCTCACCGTATCCCGCGACGAGTTTCGACGCGCCTACGAAAATACGTATCGCTTCTACAAGGATAAAGTCCCTGGAGAGTTCAAAGACGAAACGATCAAGCAATTTGTCGTGGATCAACTCATCGACAATCGGACCTGGCTCATCGCGGCTAAAAACATGGGCCTCACCGTGGCGGACGAGGACCTGCGCGAAGTCATCATGCAGATCCCCGACTTTCAAAAAAACGGCGCATTTGACCCGGAGATCTACCAACGACTCCTGGCAGCGAACCATCTGACGCCCGCGATATTTGAAGCCATGGAAGCGAAAGAAGTGTTGAGTAACAAAGCCCGGCTGGTCATCCGTGACGCCGTAGCCCTGACCCCCGCCGAACTTGCCGAGGCACAGGCCCTCACAGTACGGCAAACGGAATCGGACCCGGCAAAGGCCGCCGCAGCCAAGGACCGTGCATTACAGGACGTCCTCTTTCAAAAGCAGCAACGCGCGCTGATGGCCTATACGGAATCGCTCAAAACAACGCTTCCCATCACTATTCACCGCGAGCTCTTGTAACCACCTTCGAGCCCCAACACATTACATTCCTCGCCGCCCTACTTCGTATCCGGCAAGACCAGCATCGCATCGCCATAGCTGTAAAAACGATACCGCTCGCGAACCGCCTCGGCATAGGCCTCTCGAAGAAATTCCGTCCCGGCCAACGCGGAAACCAGCATCAGCAATGTGGTGCGCGGCAGGTGAAAATTCGTGAAGAGCGCGTCGATCACCTTGAATGAGAACCCTGGCGTCATGAAGATGTCCGTCTCGCCTCGATAGGGCCTGACCTGGCCGTCAACATGAGCCGCCGTTTCGAGCGCACGTACCGCGGTAGTCCCGACCGCAACAATGCGCCCACCCGCCGCCCGCGCATGCTCGATGGCACGAACCGCCTCTACCCCAACCTCGATCCATTCTGCACCCATCTGATGGTCTTCGATGTGCTCGACCTTCACCGGCTTGAAAGTCCCGATACCAACATGGAGCGTGACGCTCGTGAGACCGATTCCTCGCTGTTGCAGCCGTGCCAGCAATTCCGCGGTGAAATGGAGCCCAGCCGTCGGTGCGGCAATCGCACCCTCATATTGCGCAAACAGCGTTTGGTACCATTCCCGATCTTGATCGGTCGGTGCTCGTTTTAAATAGGGCGGAAGCGGCATTCGGCCATACTCCCGTAACCACTCAACGAACGGAATAGGACTCTCCACCCGCACCGTCGTTCTGACCGAACCACGCTCGATCACCACCGCAGAGACCGCTGCATCCATCTCGATGGTCTGTCCTGGACGAAACGTTCCCTTGATCAACACTTCCCAGGTTGCATCCCCAAGATCTTTCACAAAAAGAATCTCGACCACCGCACCGGAAGGACGCTTCCGTCCAACCACACGCGCGGCCAACACCTTCGTATTGTTGACCACGAGGAGATCGCCAGGCTGAAGCAGCTCAGGCAAGTCGTCAACGCGTCGATGGGCAAGCGAGTGTGTATGCGGCTGCAGGACGAGCAGCTTCGCGTGATCGCGCGGAAGAACCGGGTGCATCGCAATCAGCGAGGGATCGAACGGAAAGTCGAACTCGGAGAGCTGCATCAGGAAGAGGGCGGGGTCGGAGGTTTAGTCAACGTCATATTCTGCAATTCCGTGCCAGGGTAATAATACCGAAGAATCGTCGAGAAGGGATACCCCAGCTCGGCCAGTTCTTTTGCGCCCCACTGACACATGCCGACGGCGTGCCCTGCACCAAATCCCGACAGCACCACCTCCCGCCCGATCGACTCGATGGCAAACTGCGTACTGGGGATAATGGTGTAGCCGACCGCTTTCCGCAACTCTTCGCCTCGAAGGATGAGCTCCCCCCCGGAGTGCAAGATGCGCAGCTTCGCGACTCGCCCTCCGCGGCTGAACGAAAGCGGGGTCATCGTCGCGATCGTTCCCACGGAAAATCCCTGCTGCCGCAAGTTCTGTTCAAGCGTATCGACTTTGAAGGAGGATTTCCATTGATAGTAGGGCGACGCAAGGTCAAAGGGACATTCTACGCCCTTCAGATAGGGATACTCTTTCGACCACACATTCATGGCATCCTCTGTCAGTCCGGCCGCCGTCGATGAGAACGCGGCATAGATCGGCGCATCCTCATAGGTAACGACAAGCCCGCGAGTGTCTTCGACCGCGCGAAGAATTCCGGCATCAACCCCCTGCTTGCCCCGATAGACTTGGTCTTGCACCGTCGCCGCCACGTCGTAGTCGCGTGTCGCGCTCAACATCTGTTGATAGAGCGCATAGGTCCGAGCCGCGACCGCCTGGGCCTTCAACATCTCAGGATGCCAGGCCGAACTGACCTCTGCAGGCACCACCCCTTTCACGTATTCTTCAAAATCTACCCGGTTGATAACAAGAAACCCTTTCCCTTTTCGCACCAGGTGAATAAGGCCACTCACCGAGATCGCCACACCGGAATCGCCGGAGGATACCGCCGCCCCGTGAGATTTTCTGGTGGGCCGTGGGAAGGTCACCGTGAGGCCTTGCTCTCCACCCTGCAGCGTCAACCGCTCCGTCGGCAGGCGGACGCCATTCAAGAGGAAGCCCTGTTCCCCGCCTTGAATATGGACCGACGTGCGCAGAGTCTGGCTATGCCCTTTGGCATCCGTTACCCACAAGGGACGGTCTGCGCGGACATCCAGCTGTGAGACATTCGCTGACAACAGGACACGAATCGACTGCGCCGCCTCCGTGGCAGAGGACAGGCCGAGAAGGCAGGCTCCGATCGCGATCGCCTGATACAGTGCACCCTTGAATGGCTTCACCGACGAAATATCCATGATACGAGAAAGAATACCAGACTCAGGAGGATGCTGAGGAGCAGACTGGTCGCGAGGGGAAAAGAAAAGCTGAAGTTATCTCGCTGAATGGAGATGTCCCCGGGCAACTTACCGAACCATCCCAGGAGACTCCCAGCTCCTTGAACACGATCGATGATCAACAAAAGCAGACCGGCCAATGCGATGCACAACCCTACAACAAGGAGAACTTTCCCGAGACTTCCCCACTCAGCCATCAACCTTTGGCCAAATGCTCTGCGATTTGCACCGCATTGAGGGCGGCCCCTTTGCGTAAATTGTCCGCCACCACCCACAGATTGAGACCGTTCGTGATCGACTCATCTTCACGAATGCGGCCGACGTAGACCTCGTCCTTCCCCGCAACCTCCAACGGCATGGGGTAGATCTGATGGGCTGGATCGTCATACAGCAACACGCCGGGCGCCGTCGACAGAATGGCGCGAGCCTCGTTGACCGATAGTTTTTTCTCCGTCTCAATATTGATGGCTTCCGAATGCCCGACATATACCGGAACCCGCACCGTCGTCGCCGTCACCTGAATCGACTGGTCACCCATGATCTTTCTCGTCTCATGGAGCATCTTCATCTCTTCTTTCGTATAGCCAGACGGAAGAAAGTCATCGATCTGCGGCAAGCAGTTGAAGGCGATCTGATAGGGATAGACCTTGGGACTCGCCTCCTTGAAGCTCAGCAGGTCTTGGCACTCCGTCATCAACTCGTCCATGGCGTCCTTCCCCGTGCCGGACACGGCTTGAAAAGTCGTCACGACAATTCGCTTAATCCTGGCCCGATCATGGAGGGGCTTCAAGGCCACAACCATTTGAATCGTGGAACAGTTCGGATTGGCAATGATGCCCTTATGCCGTGGGATATCGTGCGGGTTCACCTCAGGCACCACGAGCGGCACCTCAAGGGTCATCCGCCAGGCTGCGCTATTATCGATCACCACCGCACCGGCCTTCACCGCGATCGGCGCGAACTCTCGGCTGAGCTCCGCCCCGGCAGAAAAAAGCGCGATGTCCACGCCGACAAACGAATCTTTCGTCAAGACTTCAATCGGGATCTCGTTCCCATGAAATGTCACGGTGCCGCCGGCAGATCGAGCCGATGCAAGGGGGGCCAGCCGTGTGACGGGAAACGCTCGTTCCTCAAGCACCTCGATCATTTCAGTCCCGACGGCCCCGGTCGCACCGACAATCGCCACCACATACCCTGATTGTTTTTTTTTCATTCTGAGCCTCGATCCTGCCTACAGCGCAATCTCGCGAATACGATGATTGAACGTGTCAGCCACGAGCAGATACCCCGCACGAGCCATCACGATTCCAAACGGGTAACTCAGACTGGCGTCGAGGGCCGCGCGGTCGTCGCCCCCATAGCTTGCCACACCAACTCCGGCAATGCGCGTAATACGTCCGGTCGCGCGATCCCATCGACGGACCAGATGGTTGTCCGAATCGGTAAAAAACAGGTTCCCCGCTTCGTCCAACACGATTCCGGATGGCCGTGAAAGGCTGCGGCTGGGCGCCTCATTCGGCCCCTGATACTTATATTCTCCACCGTCACCCGCCACGGTGCTGATGAGGCCAGTGCCGAGATCGACGGCTCGAATCCTTCCACTAAAGCTATCGGCGATGAATAACGTGCCATCTGCCGTCAGCGCCAACCCGCCAGGACCGGCCAGACCGGTTTCGGCGGCAGCCATACCATCTCCATTGTAGGCAGCCGTTCCTGTCCCTGCGACCGTACGAATCACTCCGATCCCGAGATCAACCGCCCGCACGCGATTATTGTTCTGATCAGCAATATAAAGGTGGCCTGCATCACTCACGGCCAAGGCAACCGGTTCATTCAAACCGGCCTCCATGGCTATTCCCCCGTCTCCGGAATATCGAGGTTGTCCAAGGCCCGCGACCGTCGTGATCACACCCGTCACCGCATCCACACGCCGCACTCGATGGTTCAGCGTATCGGCAATATAGAGATGCCCTCCCCGATCGACCACCACTGCTGTTGGAAAATTCAACAAGGCTTGATCGGCAGGGCCACCGTCGCCGCTGAAACGTTTTGCCGGCGCAGTACCGGCCACAAGATACCGAACGGTCCCGCTCAAGTCAGTCTGTTGCGTGAACGCATGCGAATGGACGGCGTCGCTTTCGGCAAAAGGATCGTCACTCGATCCTTCCGCTGCTGGAGGGGGCTGAACTGGCGAAGCCTCCGGTCCGGCTCCCTGGATGCATCCCGCAACCGTCCTGATGCAGCCGGTCTTTCTGTCGATCCTCCGAATGACATGGTTCTCAGAGTCGGCAATGAACAAGTTTCCCTCTCCATCGAGAGTCAGACTCTTGGGTTCATTGAGGCAGGCAGCGAGGGCCGCGGCTCCGTCACCAGACCAGCCAGGCTCTCCGGTGCCAGCGAGGGTTCTGATCAATCCAACGTTGAGGTGTCCAGTCATCGAGTCCACAAGCCTGCCTAGTTCAGGTTTCGCAGGATC
>JBDSKU010000292.1:0-5036 GCA_039916745.1 Nitrospiraceae bacterium | reverse complement strand
TTGGTGCCCCCGATACGAATTGAACGTACGACCTAGCGTTTAGGAAACGCTTGCTCTATCCAACTGAGCTACGGGGGCAACGGGGGCTACGATACTGCAGGAATCGAGGAAAGTCTAGCGGGGAGTGCAGTCATAGATGCCGGGTTCCAAGAAGACTCAGTGAAGATTCGTCTGAGGTTTGGAGGGTCGCGATTGAGGCGCCGCGGAACGAGCGGTCAGCCATACCATCGAACGCCTTGCTTGGCAATCGATGCGCTGGCGGAGTCGTCGCATGAAAGCGGTGCCGCTGCGAGCACCTTATGGACTAGTTGCATGAGGGTTTCAACGGAAAATGGTTTTTGGAGAAAGGGGACGTGATCGGTGGCGAGGCGATAGGCCGTGCGATCTTTTTCAGCCAGGCTCGACATCAGGATCACCCGGAGCGTCTTCTTCATGGTCAGAGTTCGTTGGATGATTTCGTGACCATGGACTCTCGGATACGGATTTTTGGTGGAGGCAAACTCAAGGCCTGGCGGTGGGAGCATCAGATCGGTCACGAGTAAATCGATCGGCGCTGTATGGGTGGCTAAGATCTGTAAGGATTCTGAGCTGCCTTCCGCTTCGAGGACTGTAAACCCCTCGGCTCGGAGGGTTTTCACGCAGATCAGGCGTATTGACGGGTCATCGTCAACGACCAGAATCGTCTTGGTGGGGGATGGGGGCACAGCTGCCTGTTTCTCCATGAGGACCTCCGGGCTCGGTCAGATGCCGAACTGGCTGAGCCAACCGCCGTATCTGTAGGTGTTGGATGTTCTACGTCTCTATCGGTCTCGCTTCAGGAAACTTGAACGGGCAGGCAGGGAGGCCTTGTGAGTAAAGAGATATGGCCGTGATCTCTTTCTTTGCTATCAGATGCTGGGTGATGGTGTATGGCCCATCAATAGGAGTGGCCGCGTTGAGGGAGAGAACGTGATCGTCTCTGACTATGGTGTAGCCGGTGTTTTCTCGGTTTTTTGAGCGAAGAGTTCGTTCTTTGCCGGAACTTGCGTGAGCAGGTCGGCGCGAATCTGAAAGATGCCAGGGATCCGTTGCCCCATCGCATAGGCCAATCCGTTGGCATGGCTCCCGATTAAGAGTTTGCCCACAATCTTTCCGTTGCGCCCCGTGGCGATGAATTCCGCTGCCGGTGCCACGAGCCCATAGGGCGCTAATGGTCCGGCCTGTTTAATGACCCGTTCTTCGGCCGGCACATTCGCGACACGGCTGACAAAGAGATCGGTAGCCTGTTGGTCCAATGGCTCAGTCGGCCGATCTTCCAAGACCCATTCCTTTTGTTGATTGATCAAGACATAGTGTTCGGTTGCGGTCTTCACCGAGAGCATGGCGATGTCCGTGTAATCGATGCCGAGCAGCCGCTTGTCTTGGAACGAAAATAGTTCCTTGGTCAGGTCTTTGATCGCGGTTGGATTGATGCGGTACAGCGGGCCAATGGGGCTTGTCTCCGCAAAGGCTTCGCCGCTGGCCGGGTCCGGTTGGTAGAGCTTGACGGTTTGATCCCCATCGGCCGTATGGATGGTGATTTTGACTTTGGGAGCGGTGAGTGTGTTGGCCAGGGCATCACGTTCGGGGCCCGGATCGACGATGCCCAACGCTTTGAGGTCTTCGAGTCTGAACAACAGGGTCCGCACCTCCGTTTGATCGGCTTCTGTTTCAATCGGGTAGCGCAGCTTCCATTTGCTCTTGGGTTTTTCCTGTGTCTGATAGAGCGCGATTTCTGTGGTCGGGTAGGTGAGGCGGATCTGTTCGACATCGCCTTGTGATAGGCGTAAGAGGTCTTTGCGTCGAAACGTCATCAAGGTTTTGTTCACGAAGTCTTTGGGGGCCAGATTGGTGAGCAGGACCTTGTGATCCGACTCACGAAGGACGTACAGCGTGGAGGAGAGCGGTCCACTATCTCCGATGGAGAGCGTCTCCCGTTCGGTGCCGGCCAGGATGGTGATGGTGGTGATCGGGTCGTCGAGTCCATAGGGGGTCAAGTTAGCCGGGCGGTCTTCGACAATACGGGTCACGGCACCAGTGACTAAGGCTCTGATCAGATTCTGGAGCTCCCGCTGATCCGCGTCAGTTTTGAGGGGCGCGGTCATCATCCAGCCCTTCTCAGGAGTCCGGGCAAAGACGAGTTCGTGCCGGTCGGTTTTGATGGTGAGCCCTGAGAGGGTTTGCTGGTCAAGGAGCAGGACCTTCTTGTCGGCAGTCTCTTGCTGCTCGTGTGACTCTTGTTGGGGGAGTTCAACGGCATAGAGATAGAAGCCGAGCCCAGCGAGTACGAGTGCCATGACGAGTGTGGGCCAGTAACGCATGAGTCTATAGGCGTCGGCGTCTGCGCCAGACCATGATGCCGGAGAGGAACATGGTGGCCGGCAGGAGAATGACTTGCAGGTAGAGCAGGGCTCGTTCCTGTAACGGGTTGGGCGTAAACGGTCGAAGTGCGGAATCTTTCGGGGCGATCGCCATCATGTTTCGTTCTTCAGCCAACCATCCAGCCGTATGGAGGAAAAAATCGCTGTTGCCGGGAAAGTTGACAAAGGCATTGGTCGCAAACGTGGAATTGCCAATGACCACGATGGCTGGACGGGGCTTGGCTTCTTCCGGTGTGATTTTTGGCGTAAGGGCCGCAGCCATCGGCAGGGGGCCTTTGATGTCTTCTTTTTCATCGAGGTTGACGATACGGCCCTTCAAATCGGTTTCTGCCCAACTGTTCGGCGATGTGCGGGCGAGGGGCACGTAGTCCCATGCCGCGCCAACCTGTTCGTCAAAGGTGATATGCCGTGCAAGAGGAAAGAGCACGGCTGCGGAGAGGTCCTGCGTAATTTCATGTTCGGTGAATGTGCGGACAAGCAGAGATGTGAGATCGCCTTGGGCCAATCGATCTTGTAAGTCGACCAGGGATCCAGGGCCGACTCCCAGCCCCCACCGTTTGAGTAAGGGATTCAGGTCGGCTTGCGTATTCGGGTCGAGCAGCAGCAGCAGATGGCCGCCTTTCTCCACATAGCTATGAATGCGCTCTTGCTCCTCGATGATCACCGGACGACGAGGGCCGGCTACGACAAGGATGGCAGTGTGATCCGGTACGGCGGTCTCTTTCAGCAGGCTGACGGTGCCGACGTCGTACCCCTGTTTGACCAGGATTTCTCTGGCGGCAGACAGCCCGGTTCGTTCCCGATCGTCGAGGCTCGGTTCACCGTGCCCTTCGAGAAAAAGTACGCGCTTTTTGCTGTCTTGAGACACGCGGATAAACGCTCCGGTCAGTTCCACCTCCGAGGGAGCGGTGATACGAACAGTGTGCCCGCCACTTTCGAATACGGCTGTGTCGGTCCTGGAAATGCCATAGGTTTGAGCAATTTTCGGTTGCCGTTCCGGGTCGACGAATTCCACGGTAATCTTCGAGCTGGCCTGTCGATAACTGTCGAGCCGTTCCTTGTAGGATTGGTAGCCAGGGTCTTTTTCTCTGGTGAATACGGTGACGAGCACCTCGCGCGGGAGATTCCTGAGCACGCGATGTGTTTGCGGGGAGAGGGAGAAGTTTTGGTTTTCCGACAGGTCCCAACGAATGGAATGACGGGCCGCGAGAAAGTTTACGATGGCGAGGATGCTGATGAAGAGGAGGATCATCAGCAGGCTGTTGGCGCCCATGCGTGTCGAACGACGAGTGGAGAAGGCTTTCAGGCTGCCGAAATGGACGACACCGAAGAGGATGAGACAGAGCAGCGCCGATCCCTCCATGAGGGTGACCAGCCAGAGTTTTTCCGGAGCGAGGCTGTAGCCGACCGCGCCGGCTACGGCCAAGGCCATTCCGACTACGCCAAGTGGAATCGTCTTGAGGTTCATTTCCATCGTGATGAATCCACGACTCGGTGAGACAGAAAGAGCATCAGGGCGAGACCGCTGAAGAAATAGACGAGGTCTTTCGTATCGACCAATCCACGGACTAAATGGTCGTAATGTTCCATAAATGACAGATACGAGATGGCCTGCCCGATAGCCGTTTCCCCAAGGAGTGAGCCGACACCGGCGAGGAGCCAGAGGACCAGCAATAGGCCGAAGCTGACAAAGGCCGCGACGATCTGGTTTTCAGTCAGGGCTGACGCCAGTACGCCGACGGAGAGAAAGAGGGCGCCAAGCAAGACCAGCCCCAGGTAGCCGGTCAGCACGGGATACCAATCGAAATCACAGAAGAGCGCGAGCACAAGCGGCATGAGCCCGGTCAGCCCAATCAACCCTAAAAAGACGAGGAAGACACTCATGAATTTGCCGACGACAATTTCGTTGATGCCGATCGGAGAGGTCAACAGGAACTCAAAGGTGCGGAGTTTGCGTTCTTCGGCGAAGAGCCGCATCGTCAGGATCGGCAGAATAATCAGCAGGATGAATCGCACGCTGGAGAACAGGTTTCGGAAGACCAGATCGTTCAGGTTGATCTGGGCACTTCCCTGCATTTGCATCAGCTGAATCGCTTGGGCTCCGGCAAAGACAATGTAGAGATAGGCGAGCAGTCCTACAATCAGGAGAAATACCGCCCCTACGACATACACCACGGGTGAGACGAAGTAGGAGCGCAGCTCTTTGGCGATGATGGCTTGGACAGGTGTCATAGTGGCTGGCCTGCCGGTTCCATTGGAGTGACCACCGCGTCTTGTACGAGGCCGGCTTCGTCTTTTGTCAATTGGAGGAAGACGTCTTCCAATGTCATGGAGATGGCTTTTAACTCAAGAAGTCCCCATCCACTGGTGACCGCCAGGCGAGCCACCTCTTCCCTTGCATCTCGGCCCAGTTCGCATTCCAGAAGAAAGGTGCCGGGGATGCCGCTCGTAAACACGTTCTGGACCCCTTGGACGGCCTTCAGGCGGAGGTCGGTATCCACAGCGGGCGATTTGAGCGTGAGTGAGATCTTTTCCGACTGGCGTAACCGCGCAGAGAGTTGGTCCGGCGTGTCTTCAGCCACGATCCGTCCGCCGCTGATGATGACGACACGCTGGCACACGGCGGTGGCTTCGGGG
>JBDSKU010000291.1:0-8449 GCA_039916745.1 Nitrospiraceae bacterium | reverse complement strand
CTGGGGCGGTCGCCTCCTAAAAGGTAACGGAGGCGCCCAAAGGTCACCTCAGGCCGAATGGAAACCGTACCGATAGTGTAATGGCATAAACCAGCTTGACTGCAAGATGTAAGTATCAAGCAGACACGAAAGTGGAGCATAGTGAACCGATGGCTCGCGTTAGATGCGGCCGGAGATTACCTGATAAAAGTAACCCTGGGGATAACAGGCTAGTCGTGCCCAAGCGTCCATAGCGACGGCACGGTTCGGCACCTCGATGTCGGCTCGACTTATCCTGGGGCTGGAGCAGGTCCCAAGGGTTTGGCTGTTCGCCAATTAAAAAGTCACGTGAGCTGGGTTTAGACCGTCGTGAGACAGGTTGGTCTCCTATCTACTGCAGGCGTCGATTCTTGAGGAGCTTTGCTTCTAGTAAAATTTTGCTACTTCATGAAGTAATTCATGATGACAATGTGGCTAATAACGGTTGGAAACGATCAGCACTTCGTCCCCCGCCAGGTGATCGTGGAGAATCTTTTTCAGGGTGGCCGGCGTCCAACTCATCTGGCTCTCATCCCGCATGCGTTTGTCCGCTTCGAGCTCGTGAATGAGGGCGCGAAGATCCTTCGCCACCGGATGCAAATCGGCGCCAGACTGCTGGCCGCCAATCAAGGCGACCAGTCCCTCGCCTCGGAGCATCGCCCGCACGCCTGCCACCCAGCCGCGCCAGCTGAGATGCGCGACCAAGACCGTGACCAGGGAGATCACCGCGCCGATGATGGCAAAAAGATAAAAGAGATACCATTTCGTATCGCTGCTGCGCCGCTGCGCCCAGCTCATATCGTGGACGAGCATGAGGCGTCCCCATGCGCGGTCGTTCCCCTCGATACCGACAGCCGCGACGTGGACGGCTCCTTGGGTGAGCTGCAACAGGGCAGTCTGGCCGGCGTTGATGGTGCCGGTTCCTTCACAGGGAATCGAATCGGGGTAGGTCAGAGTTTTGTAGGCCAGCTTGCCCGCACGGTCGCAAAACCCGATCGCGAAGAGCCGTTCGTCCTGAATGATCCGATTGAAATAGTTCAGCAGCTTGGTCTTGGGCTCCGCCGCCAGGAGATCGACGAGGGGGCTTTCGACCATGCGGCCGATCAGATCCGACCGGATTTCGAGATCCCGCACGAACCATTTCAGAGTCAGGGTATCGACAAGGGGAATGACCGCATAGGCCAGAGCGGCAAGCACCAGGGCCAGCGGCAACATAAATCGGAGCGATAACCGCATAGCTCACCTCTCGTTTACATCGGACAAAAAATCGCCTATGGTGAGAGCATGTATCCTTACGGCCTCATCGGCAATTGTCACACCTCGGCGCTGGTCGGTGTGAACGGCAGCATCGAATGGCTGTGCGCGCCGCGGCCAGACAGCCCGCCTGTCTTCGGCCGATTGCTCGATCCCGACGGCGGGCATTTCTCCATTTCGAGCCTGGTCCCTTCCACCGAACGCACGACCGAGCAACGCTATTTGCCGAATACGAATATCCTGCTGACCACCGTCACCCTGTCCAATGGCGACGCCTTCCAGATTACCGACTTCTGTCCGAGATTCGAGCAGTACGGCCGCATCTATCGGCCGGCTGCGCTCTTTCGTCTGGTCGAACCGTTGCAGGGCACGCCCACCATTCGCGTGAGCTGCCGGCCAGTGTCGGGCTGGGAGAGGGCTCCCGTGCTGCCTGTGCGAGGCAGCAACCATCTGCGCTACGAGATTCGCGGTGAACTGCTCCGCCTCCTGACCAACATGCCCCTGACCTATCTCTGCGAGGAAACCCCGGTCGCCCTGACGCAGAAATTCTATTTCGGTCTCACCTGGGGCCTCGGCATTGAAGACGACCTCGTCAAGGTGACGCACGACTTTCTTGAGCAGACCACGCGCTACTGGCGCACCTGGGTGAAGAACTGCTCGGTGCCGTTGCTGCATCAACAGGAAGTCATCCGTTCGGCCTTGGCCTTGAAGCTCCATTGTTTCGAAGATACCGGCGCGATTTTGGCGGCCTTGACGACGAGCCTTCCGGAACAGCCGGGCGGCACCCGCAATTGGGACTACCGGTACTGTTGGCTGCGGGATGCCTATTTTGCGTTGACGGCATTTCATAACTTGGGCCACTTCGAAGAGATGGAAGCCTTCCTCAAATTCCTCTTGAACATTGCGCATACGCACGAACATTCCCGCGACCGCTTACGGCCCGTCTATACGCTGAGTCAGGGCCTGCCGCTTCCGGAAATTGAGCATGCCAACTGGGCCGGGTACCAGGGCAGCGCACCGGTTCGCAACTACAACCAAGCGGCGGAGCATGTACAGAACGATGCCTATGGAGAAATGATTCTGACTTTCACCCCAATCTTCTTCGACGAACGGTATGGCGATCTGCGCACTAAAGATCTCGACGGGCTCCTGGCCCATTTGGCGAAGTTGTGCGTGCGCAGCATCGGCCAGCCGGACGCCGGCCTCTGGGAGATCCGCAACGGCTGGCAGGAACACTCCTTCACCAACTTGATGTCCTGGGCCGGGCTCGAACGATTGGAGCGCATCAAACAAGCCGGGCACCTCGGTCCCATCTCGTTGGATTTGACCAGCGCCCGCATCCATGCGGCAGAAGCCCTCCTCCGAGGCGTACATGACGGCGCGCTCCGAAACGGTCCCACCGATTCCAGTGATGACGCCGCCCTCGCCCAACTCCCGATCCTGGGTTACCCGAACCGGGAGCTCTGTGAGTCCACGGTGTTGCACATCACCCGTGCGCTGGCCCTCCGGCGTGGAAGCGAAGACACCGGATTTTTTTATCGCTATGTGCGGCACGATGACTTCGGGAAGCCGGAAGGCGCCTTCGTCATCTGCTCCTTTTGGATCGCCCAGGCACTCGCCCGGTTGGGGCGGATCTCCGAGGCGAGGACGATCCTCGATCGTGTACTGGTCACGGCCAACCATGTCGGATTGTTGTCCGAACATTTCACCCCCGCCACGAATATCCAGTGCGGCAATTTCCCCCAGGCCTACTCCCATGTCGGCTTGATCAATGCCGCCTTTGCCGTCAGTCCTCCCTGGAGCGACGTGCTCTAATCCCCCAACCGGGCTGCGGCGGGAAACTTTTTTCACCTGCTGGCCTCCGCATATGCCGCTGCCGTCCGGCTCATCGCTCCCTTGGGATTGCCGGCATCGAACCACACGTGATACCGGAGTGCCTCGGCACAAGCGAGGCACAGGCTGATCGACTTACCCGGGGGAATGGCCACCAGATCGTTCGTGCCACCCCAAAAAGTGGCCACGCCTTTTTCGCACCTCAAGCCGTCTAATAAGCGCATGGAGAGAAATCCAATTCGAACCGGGTTCGCGCGAAGATTCTCCCAACGAACTTCCTCTCCCGGCTTTGCATGCAACCTATCCGGCGTCACCACGTCGGAAATCTGAATCGTGCGCACGGTCGCCGAACTAGTTGTCGCCGGCTGATGCCCACAAGCTGAATGTCCACCAACCAACCCTACGCACGGACCCCAAAAAAGTCCGCGTCATCCAGTCTCCTTTCCGACTTGCTGAATCGGCAGGACCTTCTTCCCGGCAGAGGAAGGAGGATCCGCGCGTCAATGGGATTTCACCCACACACAGGGGCCAGATGAACGAGCGGTAGAACCACGATTCCCAAACACGAATGAAAACAGAAATCCCCGCTCTCGCAGGAGAAGTGCCATTGTGGTGTGGAGCTAGGAGATGGAACTAGAGAACAGGAGGATGAAACAGTGCGGAGGCGAGAACCGGCACATGCACAGACGGTTGGGCGTCCGTCACGGGTAGCGTTTCTGACGAAAGAGTGAACTGAGGCACTGTCGAAGGAACGGAAAACCCTTCGAGGACCGATGCCCCCAGGGTATCAGCGGCCTCAAGAGGGCTCAGGAGGGTGACGGGCACGCCGAGCATTTGCACGACGACAAAGAGACACAGCAGCATGACCATCGCCATGCATACTGTGCCCAGGCGTCTTTCGATGAGGCGATTGTGGCACAGTTGAAACATTCAACGCATAATACGCCTCTCTCAACCTCTGTTACAAGAACAGCTCTGTGAAATTCTTCGATGGCGATGCGCGTTGTCATCGCACGACGAGTACCGAACAGGAACTGTGCTGGACCACCCTGGTCGAGACACTGCCCAGCAGAAAGCGCGCGATGGCGCCCAACCCTTTGGCCCCCATCACGATCAGATCGGCCTGATGCTTGGATGCCACCTTCATGATCTCTTCTGCCGGCTTCCCGAGCTGATAGACCGGCTCAGCAGTAAATCCCGCCTTGACCAGCTTCCGCACGTTCTGCTCGACCAGATGGCGGCCTGCCGCCTTCAGCTCCGGGTACTTGATGAAGGGCATCACATGAATGACGCTCACATGAATGGGCACAGGTCCGCCCTTGCCGGTCGACGTATCCGTCTGAAAATGCTTCAGCACAAACGCCAGGGCTTTGGCCGATGCGTCCGATCCATCGATTGCCAAGGTGATCCGCCGCAACGGCACCGCCTCGTCCTTGACGACAAGCACTGGACAGGTCGCATGATGGATGAGATTCGTCGACACGCTACCGAGCATGAAACGGTCGAGGGCGTCGAGCCCCTGACTGCCCACGACCAGGAGCCCGTCCCGTTTTGGCGCACGTTTCAAAATCGTCGGTGCGATCGCCCCTTGTTCCTTACGGACTCTGCCCTTGAGCTTCAGTGACGCCAACTGCTGTTTGGCCTCCTTAAGCGCTTTTTCCGAGCGCGCTTCCATGCGCTGAACTTCTTCCTGGATGTACCGCTCCGTTCCCGCCATCACCGGGTGCGTAAGAAACGGCGCGCGGAGCGCGGCGATATCCACCACATGCAGCGCCGTGACATTCGGCGGCTCCACGAATGGCAGCTTGGCCACCCAGTTCAATCCCCATTTCCCGAACTTCGATCCATCCATCGCCACGAGCACATTCATGCTGCCTATCCTTTCAATTGACAGTCTGTCACAGTTCAGACAACGGGCTGAAACCGGCGTTGAAAGACTTCCGGCGACAACCCGGCGAGGCCCGCGTAGCGGCCCAGTGTCACCGGATCCTTAAAATCATCCCCGAACAGCCGGATCATGTACTGGCGCGCAATCTGGTACGACTGCGCCGTGATATCCACCATCCGCACTTTCGCCCGGCCACTAACGGGGTCGAGCATCTGCTTGAACGGGATCGGTGTAAACCGCCCATCTTGAATCGAGACCATGGCCGCCGTGCCTCCGTCGAGCAGGAACTGCGCCGCGCAATAGCCGAGATCGCGGGTATATTCCATATCGAACGGAATCGGGTCCGCGCAGCGCAACTCATACCCGACATTCTTGGCGACGATCGTCGTGGCCAATCCCAAGGCCTTCATGCCTTTAGCCACTTCACGCCGGAGCACCTCGCCGATATCCACTTCGGCCAATCGCAGGTGGCCATGTTCATCCCGCTCGACATGATCCAACCCACCCAGGTCTTGCGGGTCCAGCATCTCGATCAGCCCTTCCGCCAGCACGACCACCCCGTCTGAGCGCCCTCCGCTGAGACGCTTGATCATCGTCCCGATCACGAGATCCACCAGATGCTGAAGCCTCACCGGCCGTTCCGTAAATTCCTCGGGTATCACGGTGAGGGTGGCGCCGGCAGCCTTGCCGATTCCCAGCGCCAAATGACCGGCTTTCCGCCCCATGGTCACCGCAAAATACCAGCGCGCCGTCGTATGCGCGTCCACCATGAGATTCTTGACGATCTCGACGGCGAAATGCCGGGCCGTTTGAAAACCGAACGTCGGAATGCCGGAGGGAAGATCGAGGTCGTTGTCGATGGTCTTCGGCACATGCACGATTTGTATGCGCCCGGCCGCCTGTTCTTCCAACTTGAGCGATGAAAAGGCCGTATCGTCCCCGCCGATCGTCACCAGGCGCGTGATGCCCAGTTTCATCAAGCACGACAAGACTGTGGCAAGCGATTCCGCCTTCTTCGTCGGATTCGCCCGTGAGGTGCCCAGATGTGACCCACCCCGAAAATGAATGCGACTGACTTCTTCCATCGAGAGGGAGCGCACCTGGCTCGTGTTCCCCTCCATCAGCCACTTGAATCCGTCGATGATCCCGACGACATCGCAGCCGCCGAGGATACTGCGGATCGTGACTGCACTGATGACGCTATTGATGCCGGGGGCCGGTCCGCCCCCGACTACGATACCGACGACTGGACGAGAAGCATTCATGATGTGAGGACTCCCATACGACGAATCAGCATGTCTCAAATACATCGACCCATAGACCAACGCGACGAGAAGCGTCCCACCGATGACATGACCCACTGTGACTCATGCGAGATTATTGATCGCGCCGGCAACTGAGAATGGCGGCGAAGTCCCAGCTGCAAGCACGACCCCGATCGGAAGAACGTACCTGTTCGCAACGGAATGTTCAAACCCGCAGGCGACGAGGGCGGTGATCGGACGGGACAACCAGGAGCATCTTGAGAATATTTGGCGTAGCTGGCGGCACAGAACGACAGCGTTCGAGCGCCTCAGCCAGCCTTGCGCTGCACCACGCCGTCATCGCGTGACCTCATAGACTGCAAAAATATTCAGGATGCTCAAAAAGGCCGTCCAGCAAGGCCGCAGCGAGCGCAGAGGTGAGGCGTACTGTGTGCCGTACGTCGAGCCTCTGCGCGAAGGGAGAACGCCGCTGGCGGAGTTTTTCAGCATCCTATCTCATCGAGCCCCACATGGGCTCTCAGTATATTGTAATCGAATATGGCCTGACCCACGCGCCTGACTCCAGGGTCCTGTCGCTCCATGTCGGCGATCAAGGCCGCAACCTGTTTGCGTCCGGCTTCTGACATGGCGGCATGACGCGGCATGTGATTGCCCAGCGACGGACAGTCCCGTTCTGCCCATGCTAAATACAGGGACTCCAAGAACCCGTTCAGGAGGGCTCGATCTTCTTCCGCCGAAATGACCAGCGTCAGAGGCTCCTCAACGGCCAACTCGGACTCCTTGATCTGTCGAGGCGGTGATACATAGGTTTCGCCACGGAAATGCAAAGAGAATCCGAACGTCGACGCCAATGCATGTTTGATGGTATCGAGACGCTCACGCGAGTCGCACTCCACCCACAATTGGGTCTCCGTCAGGATCGCCCGTGCGACCACCACGGACTGGAGGAGCCCATAGGCCCCTCGTTGCACATAATGCTGCGGGGCCTTCGACCCTGATGCTCCACTGCCGGAAGAGGCCACCGCTTCCCGCTCAAACCCTTCAAGCCCTGCGAGCAGCTCACCCATATACCTATACTCGTGATGATCGTACAGCGCCAAGGCATACAGATAGGGCTGACCCCCTTCTCTGACATAGTGAATACTTCGCACGGCATCAACGAGCGCGGCAACCCGCATACGGGCAAAGGTCCACAGCAACACATGCCCATAACGCTTGGTGAATTCCGGCCAATCGCCGAGCTCGAACGATCCGGCGGAAATTTCCACCTGCCGCTGATAGTCACGTGCGGCGTTCAGCAGGCCCTGTCCGTCCTCGTTGGATAACCGAATCGCGGCGCCCGCAATCACCGCTCGTTCCCATTCCACATCACCCGGCTCACGAATCAGCCGCGTCAATAGTACTTGTCCCGGCTGCACCCCCTCGCGGATGGCTCCGTCCGGCACGCGATAGACCCGCGCATTTCCTAGCGAGCGGAAGACCAGGCGCTGATCCCGCTCATCGACCGATACGAATTCGACCAGATCAAGAGCCGAATGTTTCAGCGGATCCAACCACTCTCGTTCTTCTTCCGGGATATGTTCCGTGATGACATCGCGCAACTGTTCGATCAACGTCACCTGCCCGTCCTGTGGATAGAAATCGGCATAGAGGACGAGGTTGGCTAACGTCGTTTCCTGCTGTAGCGGGGACATCAGAGCCCCGACCCCACCCTCACGATAGGGTTGGAGGGCGAGACGCAATGCTATCTGCGCCTGAGCAGCGAACCCCGGCTCCAACGAAAGGGATTCCAGTCGCGCAAGTAGCGCCTCAAGCGAGGGAACGAGAGGCACCCAGGATCCGGCGGTCGTTTCACTCGCGAGCTTCATGAAGTTCTTTCATCACGATGGTCTTGGCATCAAACCAATCTTCAAGATCGTGTCCGTCTCGACAGCCCCGCTCCTGCCACAGTCCAAATGCCTTTCTCGAAATCCGCTCCCACAGAACCTCCAGCAGCTCCATAAGATTGTGGCGATGCCGCCAAAGACGAACGCTTCGACGCTTTCATTTTTCCCGTTGGTTTACTCGTACCCATCATCACTGACTCCTTGGTTACTTGCGCATGACGAGAGACATTACTGCCGGAATTACCCGGCTATGGCGGATCCGAGCTTGAGGCTCCGCACCGTCAGGACAGGGCAGGGGGCTTTTC
>JBDSKU010000290.1:0-3337 GCA_039916745.1 Nitrospiraceae bacterium | reverse complement strand
ATTTGGCTAAAGATCTGTATGAGAATAAAGCCTTGCCGTTGAAGGATCTCAAGCAAGCCGAGAATGAACTGACCAAAGCGCGCGCAGAGTTCCGCCGCGCAAAAGAGCGGTTGTTGTCGTTGCGGGTGCCCGCCCAGGAATTGGAGAAGCCCCTCGATCGGCAGAAAATCACGTCGCGATTCGACATGAAGAGTCCCTTGACCGGGATTGTCGTAGAGCGGAACGTCACGCCAGGACAGTCCATCGGGGGCGATTCCAGCCAAGTGGTTTTTACGGTGGCCGACCTCGATATGCTGCAGGTGGTCGCGGATGTGTATGAACGGGATCTGGCTCTGGTGAGAGAAGGGCAGTTCGCAACGGTCAGCGTAGAAGCGTATCCGGATGTGAGCTTTCCCGCGACCGTGGCCACTATCGGCGATGTCGTCGACACGACGTCGAGAACCATTAAGCTGCGCGCCTGGGTCAATAATAAGGACCATCGCCTGAAGCCGGAAATGTTTGCGCGTCTCCATATCCAGGTCGGAGAATCGACACCGCTGCTGATGATTCCGCGCGAAGCGGTGTTGGAAGTGGACGGGAAGCAGTTTGTCTACGTCGTCGAGGGTGCCGATCAGTATGTCAAACGTGAAGTTAAGATCAGCACGATTTCACCGGATCATGTGCGGGTCTTGGAAGGCCTGACATCGGGCCAGCGCATCGTGATTAAAGGCGCCGTATTGATCAAAGGACAGGAAGTCAAGGGATAGTGTTGCGCGTGGTGGTTGTCCTCCTTTGAATTGGAATCTAATCGCACCCCATGATAGCCCGAATCGTCGAACTCTCTCTGGTCCAGCGGGTCATGGTCTGCGTCCTGGGCTTTCTCCTTCTGTTCGGCGGGCTCTATGCCTTTCATCTTCTCGATATCGTCGCCTATCCCGACCCCTCGCCGCCGATGGTCGAACTAATCACCCAGCAACCGGGGTGGTCGGCCGAAGAGGTGGAGCGCCAAATCACGATTCCCATTGAAGTCGCCCTCAACGGCATGCCCGGTCTCACGGATATCCGCTCCCTTTCCATCTTTGGGTTAAGCGACATCAAGATCTATTTCGATTTCGATACGGAGGTGTTTCGCGATCGTCAGGAAGTCTTGAATCGGTTGAACTCGGTGCAATTACCTCCGGGTGTGGCGCCATCACTGTCTCCCTGGTGGGCAATTGCTGAAATCTATCGGTATGAACTCACGGGAACGGGTGAGACCACACTCACGGATTTGAAAACGGTTCAGGATTGGCAGGTCCGTCGAGAATTCCGGCGTATTCCCGGAGTCATTGATGTTACCGCGTTTGGCGGAACGACCAAGGAATATCACGTCGACATCGATCCGGGACGGCTCATCAGTTATGGCGTCAGTCTGTCACAGGTCATGTCCGCGCTGACCAACAGTAACGCCAATGTCGGCGGTAACTATCTGACGATCGGCGCGCAGAACTACAATATCCGTGGTTTAGGTTTGATCAACGGGATCGCGGATATCGAAAACGTCATGGTGGCCGAAAAAGACGGGACCCCGATTTTCGTCAAGACGCTCGGGGCGGTCGCCGTTGGTCCACGAGTTCGATTGGGTAAGGTCGGCATCGACGATCGCGACGACGTCGTCGAAGGCGTTGTGCTGCTCCAACGCGGGTATAAGGCACTCAATGTCCTGGAGAAGGTACGAGAAAAAGTTGAGGACCTGAATACGTGGAAGTTGCCGGCCGGCATCAAGATCAAAACATTTTACGATCGTACGGCGCTGATTCATACGACGGTGGAGACGGTCACCGACATTCTGATCAGCGGCATGGTTTTGGTCTTTATCATCCTGTTTGTGTTCCTGGGGCATCTGCGCGCGGCCTTGATTGTCGCCTTGACCATCCCGCTGTCCTTGCTGTTTACCTTCGGCATGATGGTCTCTATTGGTCAGTCGGCGAATTTGATCTCCCTCGGGTCCATCGATTTCGGCATTATCGTCGATGCCACGCTGATCATGGTGGAGAGCATCTTTTTTCATCTGGCCCACGGGAAGACCCATGGCTTAACGGTCCACCAGCAGATTGTGCGGGCAGCCCGGCAGGTGGGACAACCGATTTTCTACTCTACGGCAATTATCGTGGTGGCGTTCATTCCCCTCTTTACGATGACAGGTGTGCCGGGGAAGATCTTCGCGCCGATGTCCATCACCTATGGGTTTGCCTTGGTGGGCGCGCTCTTGATGGCCTTTACGTTGGCGCCCGTGCTTTGTTCATTTCTGCTCAAGGGCATGATCAGTGAAGACGATACGGTGATCGTGCGCGGAGTCCGACGTGTCTACAACGGCATCTTGGACTGGGCGTTAGATCATCGGGTTGTGGTCGTCGGCGCCTGCGTGGGTCTTCTGGCCGTCACCTTCGTGGCATTGAAATCGATCGGAGGAGAGTTCATGCCGGCGCTGGAAGAGGGAAATCTTTGGGTGCGTGCCACGATGCCAGTGGATATTTCCTTCGACCAAGCCGCAAAACTGACGAGCGAGATTCGCCGCCTGTTCCGCGAGTCGCCCGAAGTCACGACGATTGTGTCCCAACTGGGCCGACCGGACGACGGCACCGATCCAACGAGCTTTTTCAATGCCGAGTTCCTGGCCAATCTCAAGCCGGAAAAGGAATGGCGTCCAGGCTTGAGTAAAGATGCGTTAATTGAAGAGATCGAAGGAAGGCTGAAAGCCATTCCCGGAATCATCTTCAATTTTTCGCAGGTCATTCAGGACAATGTGGAAGAAGCCATGTCGGGGGTGAAGGGAGAAAACTCCATCAAGCTATTCGGGTCCGATTTGAAGACTATGGAGGCGAAGGCGACTGAAATCGAACGTGTCATGAGGAACATCCATGGCGTTAAAGATTTAGGGATCTTCCGCCTGGTAGGGCAGCCGAATTTACTGATCCAGGTCGATCGCGAGGCCAGCGCGCGGTATGGGCTGCAAGTGTCGGATGTAAACGCCGTGGTCCAGGCTGCAGTCGGAGGCCAGGCTGTCACGCAGGTGTACGAGGGCGAACGGCTCTTTGATCTTGTGGTCCGGTTTCTCCCGGAGTTTCGACAGGATGTCGATGCGATCGGGAATATCCTGGTCAGTACGCCGGATGGGGCCCGTATTCCTTTGAAGCAAGTGGCATCGATTACGACGCAGACCGGCGCTTTCATCATCTATCGCGAGAATAATGAGCGGTATATTCCGATCAAATTCAGTGTCCGGGATCGTGACCTTCAAAGTACCGTAGAAGAGGCCCAAGCCCTCCTGGCCAAGGAGGTCACGCTTCCCGAGCGCTATCGGATGGAATGGGCCGGT
>JBDSKU010000289.1:0-2753 GCA_039916745.1 Nitrospiraceae bacterium | reverse complement strand
TCCCCCTCACGGCTCAAGAGCGCCACACTTCCCATCTCTTTGAGATAGAGTCGGACCGGATCGTCTGTCCGGCTGAGTGCGCCGGGCGTTAAGTCGATTTCCTTCTCGTCCTTCTCATCCTTTTCTTCCTTTTCGTTCTCATCCCCGGCACCGACTCCGGAGTCGGCTCCCTCGACGTCATCACTCAACTCCTCGGCATCTCGGGCCTTTTTAATCCGCTCCCCCTCCGGCGCATCGACGATCTCGATGTCCATTTCGCCAAACATCGTCATGATGCTGCCGAATTGCTCGGAAGACACCACTTCTGCGGGCAACGTGCTATTCAACTCGTCATAGGTCAAAAAGCCTTTCTCTTTTCCGATCGAGATGAGCTTTTTCACTTCGCCGAGCAACTCTTGTTTCGCCATGACTACTCCTTCACTAAGGACAATATCCCGGTTGCAGGCCGATTGGCCTTTTGCATGCTTAATTCATTCACTTGTGCATTCAGTATCCGCGCATCCTCTCCACGGCCCTCCCGTTCGGCAGCCTTGAGTTGCGCGGTCAAATCTCGAAACGCGGCCTCGGCTCGTTTCCGCTCTAAAGTCTCTAAACAGCCCGCAACGTGGGCAGGCACATCGTCAAAATGGTCTTCTCGCACGGACAACTCAGTCGCCAGCGACCCGCAGTCCGGATGATCGGCCACCGCATCGAGCAGCAACCTGAGTCCAACTCGGCCATCCCGATCGAGATGGGTCAATGCCGCCTCGACGAGGATCCGACAGGCCGGAACCGAAAAGGCCTCGGGCCGCAGCCGTTGCACATCGGCAGCGGTCAAATGCCCGTGCAATAGCAAATACACCAGATCTCGCTCTTCGCTCACACCCTTGAATGTCGCCGGTGAGGGACTGGCCGGTTGAGCCGTCGCCGATCGACGTCCCTCCGACTGTACCAGCGCTGGATACCGCTCGATCAATCGCTGCTGGCTAATCCCCAGTCGCTCGGCCACCACACGAATCCGTTCCTCTCGTTCGATCGGATGCTCACTCTTTTGCAGAATCCGCAGCACATCGTCCACGCTACGGATTCGCCCTTCGATCGTACTGGAATCGGTCGTACTCAAACTATGCTCGAGCGCAAAATCCAAGAGGCTCGGAGACTGCTCTTCCAGCCGTGCAAACGCCTCCGGCCCTTCCTTCCGCACATACGTATCGGGGTCCTCTCCTGCCGGCAATGAGACAACTTTCACGCCAAGTCCGCTATTCACGAACAGATCGAGCCCCCGCAATGCAGCACGAACCCCGGCCTGGTCCGGATCGAACAAGAGTACGACCTTCGAAGCGAACCGTCGTAATACCTGAATATGTTCCGCCGTCAGTGCGGTCCCCAGCGTCGCAACCGTATGGGTCAACCCGGCTTGGTGAAGGGCGACCGCATCAAAGTACCCTTCCACGACGATCACCGTCTTCAGCCTGGCTACGGCTTCACGCGCAAGGTCTAACGCGTAGAGTGTCTGCCCCTTCTTGAACAAGGGAGTATCCGGAGAGTTCAGGTATTTCGGGGTCCCCTCGCCAAGAATACGACCACCAAAACCCACAACCCGCTTGCGCAGATCCGTAATGGGGAACATCACACGGGCGCGAAACCGGTCATAGGACCCGGACGCCTGTTCTCTCGCCACCGTCAATCCCGCAGCGGCTAAATCGCTCTGCGCAAAACCCTGTTTACTCAGCGCCTTGATGAGCCCGTCCCACTCAGCCAGCGCACAACCGATTTCAAACCGCTCGATCGTCCCAGCCCGAATGCCTCGACTCGCCAGGTAATCCCGCGCCGTCGCGCCAGCCGACCCATCTCGTAAATTCTCCTGAAACCACGCCGTCACCGCCCGGTTCAGTGGCTCGAGACGACTCATCTGTGCCGCCTGAGGCCCGGCATTCTGCCCGCTCTCGGGCACGACAATTCCAAACTTCTGCCCAAGGTCACGAACCGTCTCGGGAAAATTCGCACCAGTGATCCGCATCAAAAACGCAAACACGTTGCCGCCCGCACCGCAACCGAAACAATGAAAAATCTGGCGAGAAGGACTCACCGTAAAGGAGGGCGAATTTTCCTGATGGAAGGGACAGAGACCTTTCAGGTTCTGGCCGGCCCGGGTCAAACTCACGTGATGGCCAACCACCTCCGCGATATCGACCCGATCTCTGACTTGATTGATCACGTCTTCAGAAATCAGACCTCGGCCCACGGGAGTCGCAGCTCCTATTCCCCCACCTGGCACCGGTGAGGACAGTAAACGTAAGTGGTCGTAAAATAGACCGTTCAGGGTAGCAGACGGGAAAGAAATCTGTCAACGTGGTGGAAACAGGCTAACCGGGAGGCCAAGCAAGGTGGCGCCCGCCTAACACATGGAGATGCAGATGAAACACACTCTGTCCGCCATGCGCACCGGTATTAACGACCAAGCGGTAGCCGGAGCTGGTAATCCCCTTCAGTTTCGCGATCTTGTTACCGGCCAGCATCAAGCGCCCGAGCAGCTCGACATCTGAGTCTTGCAGTTCAGCAATCGAGGTCACATGCCTTCGAGGGATAACGAGCGTATGCGTTGGCGCCTGGGGATTGATATCGTCGAACGCGACCACCAGGTCGTCCTCATACACGAGCGCGGCAGGAATGGTTCTCACCACAATCTTGCAAAAGAGGCAGTCGCTCATGCAGTTGGTCCCTTTCTCAGGCCGGACTTCCCGAACCGAGTGGCCAACTCCTGATAGATCTCT
>JBDSKU010000288.1:0-5034 GCA_039916745.1 Nitrospiraceae bacterium | reverse complement strand
AGAGGTGTGAGATGGCCGGATCTCAACGAGACTCTTCGCCTGTTTCCTTCCTAACCGATCCCATCCTCGCGGCTCGACTGGAAGCCATCAAGCAGTTGGCCGGTGGGTTTTCCGATCGAGTGGCGGTGTTGGATCGTGATTTCAACGTGATCTATGCGAACGAACCGGCATGGTCTGAGGACACATCAACGTCATCCGGCCATTCAGCCAAGTGTTATCAGGCCTTTGCTCATCGGAGCGATCCCTGTGGCACCTGTCCGGCGACCACGATGTATGAATCGCCTGAGGTCCGGTCCGTGGCCTGTGCCTCCGGCGGGGATGGCACGGCCTGTGGGATGCATCAGGCGTTCCCGCTTGTTTCAAGTAGCGGCGAGGTCGAGTCGGTACTGGTATTGTTCAAGGCCTTGCCGAAAGTTGAGATGCAGACGAGCGGTGCGCATGCGAAGCACGGATCGAAGCTGGGCGAGTTGATCGGCTCGAGCGCGCCGATGCGAGAAGTGCTCGAGATGATCCGGCTCGTGGCGGACAGTTGTGCCACCGTGTTGATTCAAGGAGAAAGCGGCACCGGTAAGGAACTGGTGGCGAAAACGATTCACCAGACCAGCTATCGACGGGACAAACCGTTCGTCGTCGTCGATTGTGGTTCGCTCCCGGAAACGCTGTTGGAGAGTGAGCTGTTCGGCCATGTGAAGGGGTCCTTCACCGGCGCACATGCGACCAAACGTGGGCTCTTCGAAGAGGCGGATGGCGGGACGATCTTCCTGGATGAAATCGCCGATACGACCGCGACATTTCAATCCAAGTTGCTGCGGGTGCTTCAGGAGGGGGAGATCAAGCGAGTCGGAGGAAATCAGCCGATCAAGATCGATGTGCGGGTTGTGTCGGCGACGAACAAGGATCTTGTCGAGCTCGTCAAGGCCAAGACCTTTCGGCAAGACCTCTACTATCGGCTTGCCGTGCTGCCGGTGTCTCTCCCTCCGCTCCGTCACCGGCAGGAAGATATCCCGCTCCTGGTGCAGCATTTCGTGGCGGCGTCCTGCAAGCGCCACCGGCAGCCAGTTCGGCAGGTCTCGCCGGATGTGATGCAGGCGCTCACCCAGGCCACATGGCCTGGCAATGTGCGGGAACTTCAACATTATATAGAGAGGGCTGTCGTCACCACCACTGGTCCCACGTTGAATTGCAAGGACATCGTGGCAATGGGATCGGATCCGGCAGAGCCCGACCTCCGTACTGTTGCCCGCGGAGCGACCCGCCAGGCGGAGCATGCACGGATTCTTCAAGCGCTCCGGCAAACAGGGAATAATCGTGCACAGGCCGCCAAGCTCCTCAAGGTCAGCCGGGCGAGCCTCTATAACAAGCTCCGTAGTTATGGAGCGGGGGAGGCCTGACGTGAGGCGGGTGGCCCCTTCGACTGCATGACAGTCCCCGTCTGTTGCTGCTCCTCGATCCAGCTACTGTTGACCCAGTAAGCCTCCTTTCTTGTGCCGCCAATCCGCTTGTTCGTACCCCATTTTTCTTCGCATGGCTCTAGCGCCTGCCCATATACGCCCCATATTTCCATCACAGCTGTCCAATAGATTGGACAGTCCATCTATTGGAATTTACTGCATTTGCAATTTCTGCACGATGAGACTGTCTAGTTTTATAGAAGATTATTCCACCGACGGGATGCGCTTCACAGAGCCGTGTGGTGCGAATCGTAAGGACTGGAGCGGATTAGCTGCGCATCCTTCCTGATTTCTTTGTTGAGGCACGCAAGCTGCGTATACGTAGCGTTGCTGGTGGAGGTCTGGGTGATTAGGACCGGCCTCCGAATGACCCTCTCTTCCGTAAGGAGGACCCTTCACCAGCACCTAACGAAGGCCAAGGGAAGCAAAGCAGGGAAGCGATCAGCCGTCAGCAATCAGCTTGCAGGTGAAGGTCAAACGCTGAAGCCGATCGCTCACAGCTGATAGCGCACGTAAGTTGGATTCAACCATCCGCCAGGTAAGGCGGACATAACAGGGGGAGGCCGTACTATGAGGGGTGATGTGTGTAAACCAACGCGCAAGCGGCGCCGTACGGGGTTGGCGCTGATGCTGCAGAGCATCTTGCTGACCGGCAGTCTGGTGGCAACACCAGGGCTGTTTGCGGCGGGAGCAGGAGAGGAGTCCCATCAGAGGCATGCCACTCCGGTCGCCATGCCGGGATGGACTCAGCAGTTGAAGGGTCAGACGGTGGTGGAAAACGCCATTGAGGGTCGTTCGGGCAATGCAGAAAAGATGGAGATGCAGCACCATCGCCTCATGGAGAAGCTTGAACAGCAGGCGCAGAAGGATGCCAAGGCGCAGCAGACGTCCGGTGCCTTCAACGAGATGTCGATGATGCACCAGTACATGGGCCAAGACGGCAGCAGCTTTTTGCTGATGTCGGACGGGACCAAGGGTGAGCCGGTGATGACGTCTGGCGGGAAATGCCCGGCCGGTGTGCCGGTCAAGAAGTATGATGTGTCGATGATCAATATCGAGATCACGTTGAACCGTTGGCTCGATTTCTATCCCGGTTACATGTATGTGCTGGCTCAAGATGTCGACAAGGTGCGGGCCGAAGAAGCCAAGAACAAAACCGCGCGTGACAAAGATGGCTTCGATCCAGGAGCGGTGACCACCGGGTTACAGGGCGACATGATTCAGCCTCTGGTGCTTCGCGTCAACCAGGGTGATTGCATGAAAATGACCCTTCGCAATCAGATGGAAGGTGAGGACGGCAGTCTGTTCGTCAGCGCCTCCAGCATGATCGTCAGCGCGACCGGCAAGCCGGCCACGACGACGAATCCTGAGTCCATCGTGGCTCCAGGCAAGTCGCAGGAGTTCGAGTGGTACATCCATCCCCAGATGCAGGAGGGGGTGCGGCAGTTTCACTCCTACAGCCACGACCGTGAGTTGACCGTGCTGGGTCTCTTCGGTGCCCTCATTGTGGAGCCGAAGGGATCGAGCTATGTCGATGCGCTGGGGACTGGTCCCGATAAGCCGGTCACGAGCGGCTGGCAAGTGAACATCGATAACGGGTCCGGACCTGACTTCCGCGAGTTCGTATTGTTCTATCACGAGATCGGCGATGAAGCCTTCCGTCCGTTGAACAAGAAGGGCGACTTCCTTCCGCAGCGCGATCCGCTGACCGATGCCTATCGTCCCGGTGGCCGTGCGATCAACTATCGCAGCGAGCCCTTCGGCATCGATGAAATGCATCTGCAGCACGAGTATTTCGGCTTCGAAGATGAGTCGATGGCCTACAGCGCCTATACGTTCGGCGATACGCCGACCACGATCGCCCGCGGCTATCTGGGCGATCCGGTCAAGTGGCGGTTGGTGCATGGTGGATCGGAAGTGTTCCATTCCCACCATCCGCACAGCGGAACGATCCGTTGGCAGCGCAGCCCGCGTGCCGATCAGGAGGAACATTGGTACAAGGGTCAGGATGGTCCCGTGAAGTATCCGGTCGTCCGGACCAAGTCCGATCGCGTGGACGTGGAAGTCATCGGGCCGTCAGAAGCCTTGGACCTCGAACCGGAATGCGGTGGCGGTGGCTGCCAGCATCTGGCCGGTGAATTCTTGTATCACTGCCATGTCGCCCACCATTATGTGGCGGGCATGTGGGGGTACGGCCGTTTCTACAATACGTTGCAAGTTGGCGCGGCCCACACGGACACGATGCCTGACTTGGCGGAATTGCCGGACCGGAAGGGCCGGATGAAGCAGGGTGTGTCGTCCGATAAGTTGATCGGGACGACCGTCGATTGGTTCGGAAAGGTCTTCAAGATTGTCGACAAGAGTCAGAAGACCAACTGGAAGTCCGATCCCGTCATTGTGAACATCAAGGATTGGGTCGAGATGTTTGTGCCGGCAGCCGGTCAGCCAGGCCACACGAACGATGAGAAGGCCCAGATCATTTCCTACGATTCCACCGTGTGGGATTGGAAGTGGGATGGCAACATCGCCAGGGGCGAGCGCGAAAGCACCGCCCAGAATCCGAAGTACCCGGCGGCAGCCAAGTGGGATGACAGCACCAGACCGGCCATCCTGTTTGACCCGACCACGGCCAAGATGTCCTGGCCTCTGTTCAAGCCGCATTTCGGCAAGCGGGTGCCGTTCTCTTCGAACCACAGTGGTGCGCCATGGCTGGAACCGATTCACCAGGACGAAAATGGTGAGCGGACCTCCGAGCCGGCCAAGCCGGGCGAGCAGGGCCGTTGGAGCCTCTGCCCCGACAATGCCAATCGCAAACATTACAACATCCACTTCGTCCGTATGCCGATTACTCTCGCCAAGAAGCAGGGCAAAGAGCCGGCGATGGTCGATAAGGACGGTCTGATCTACGTGCTCCATGAAGAGGAGAACCTGACCAGAGCGAACGACGACCTCAAGCTTCCGGCGGTCATCCGCGCCAACGTGTATGACTGTGTGGACTTGTTGTTGACGAGCGAGTGGGACGACGACGATTACACGAATTTCCAGTCGTCCAAGATCAACATCCATCCCCATTTCTTCCAGTTCGACACGGGGAATTCGGATGGTGTCATCTCCGGGTTCGAGTATGAAATGTCGGTCCGTCCGTTCACCATGTGGGGCAAGAAGACCAAGCATGGGTTGCCGGCCCCGATGGTCGGGAAGCTGACGGGTGCCGTGAAGGCTGGTTCTGCGTCCATGAAGATTCAGATGGCGCCTGGTGCCACGCCGTTCCATGTGAACACGGAAGTCATGGTCGGCATGGATTGCTTGGAGAAAGGCAACGACCCAGCCGCATCGCTGCCGCGGGACAAGAGCTGTCAGGAAGTGGCCCGTATTAAGGCCATCAAGGGCGAGAACGTGACGTTCTTCAAGCCACTGAAGCAGAACCATCCGGCGGGCGATCTCGTGTCGCCGGAGTTCGTGCGGTACCGGTGGTGGGTGGACGTCGATATGGGGACCGTGTTCTGGCATGACCACGCGTTCGGCGCGACGACCTGGCCGCATGGCGGGTTCGGCGTGACGATCGTGGAGCCGTTCGGGTCTA
>JBDSKU010000287.1:0-5104 GCA_039916745.1 Nitrospiraceae bacterium | reverse complement strand
AATTGGGATGGCACGTGACCGTGGTCGATCCTCGTCCAGGCCACGCGATCCGGACGCGGTTTCCCTTAGCGGATGCGCTGATCGTCTGCCGGCCGGAGGAGGTATGTGAGCGCATCGCGTTAGATCGAAGCACAGTCGCGGTGGTGATGACCCATAACTTTCTTCATGACGCCGAACTGTTGAGGGCGCTGGTACCCTCGCCGCTGCGATACCTCGGCCTGCTCGGGCCCAAGCAGAGGGCTCAGAGATTGCTGGACGGAGTTCGGGAGCAAGGCGTCGTACTGAGCCAGAGCCATCCCGGCCTGATCTATGGTCCCATGGGTCTCGATATCGGAGCGGATACTCCTGATGAGATCGCGCTCGCGGTGATTGCCGAAATTCAAGCCGTTCTCACGGGCCGGCTGGGCGGGATGCTGAGGACCCGGGAGGGACCTCTGCATGAGGAGCGTCAGGACGTCGATGTAATCACCGTATCAGGACCCATACAAGGAGCTCTGTCTTGTGGCTATGTGTATTGACGCCGCCAGCAACACGCCGGGTATCAGGGGGGAACGACGTGGACCGTCCACGGCCATCATTATCCTCGCTGCCGGGCCGTCGACACGTATGGGGAGACCCAAGCAGCAGCTCATCTATGGCAGCCATACCTTGTTGCGGCATGCCGCAGAGGTGGCCGTCGCGTCTCGCTGCGGACCTATTCTCGTGGTGCTCGGGGCGTATGCGAGCCAGCTTCACCGTGAAATCGACGATCTGCCAGTACGATCTGTCCTGAACGAGCGGTGGGCCGATGGCATGGGGTCGTCGATCCAAGCCGGATTGGCGGCGCTCACTACATCAGATGGTTCAGCGGGGGACGCCGGGGCTGTGATCCTGATGCTGTGTGACCAGCCCCATGTGACGGCTGCTGTCATCAACGGCCTTGTCACGGCCTATCGTGCGACCGGCAAAGGAATGATCGCTTCGGAGTATGGCGGAACCTTAGGCGTGCCTGCGTTGTTTGGGCGTGAGCATTTTACGGAACTCTCGACAATGAGCGGCGCAGCCGGGGCGAAACGCCTCATCGCCGCTCACGCGTCTGAGGTTGTGCCTGTCCCATTTCCCAAGGGTACGACGGACATTGATACAGCTGAGGACTACAGACAGCTACAGCGTGCCATGTTACGACAGCCCCTCTAGCGTTGGGCCAACGAGATGTTGAGTGCATGAGCGATGGCGTGAAGGAGCGGACTCACATGAGCCGATCCCTTGGCCGTGCGAACACGGCATGTCCCATTCGGGGCGATGGTCACATTGGTGGCCTATTGTGATTTTGACTGTCCATACCGATGAGGACATTCTTGAGAAGCTCGTGTTGCGTCTGAATCCGGCATTGAGGGGTCGGATAGACTACTCGTCACGAGTCCATGCCGATGTGTCGAAGCGAGCATGCAGGAGAGTTGAACGTTAGTCGGCGGATTTGGGAACGGAGGATTGTGCGTTTGAGGAAACCGGCGCCATGCTGAATTCTCGGTTCTGCGGCTTGAGTTGGGCACGAAGTTGGGCGACTCGCCGCTGAATCTTCTCGAACAAGGGCCGCTCGTAGGCAGAGCCATTGGGGGCTTGTCCAAGAAAATCCTCCCATACTTGTAAGGCATCCCGTCCTAGTCCCTGTTGTTCCAATGCGAGGCCTACGTGATAGGCCGTCTCGGACGACGACGGACAGGCCGCCGCACGGCGGAGGACCTGTCTCGCTTCTTCCCCGCGTCCTTGTGCATGGAGCACCGTCCCCAGGCCTAAGGCCGCGCTCACCAAACAGGCGTCCTGTCGAATGGCCGCACGATACAGGTCTGCCGCACCCTGGGTGTCGTGCATGTGATGCCAGAGCTCGCCCATGTTTTTTAAGAGCAGAGGGTCGCTTGGTGTTTGGGCGAACGCGCGCTCGTACGTTGCGCGAGCCCGATCCACTTCCCCCTTCGCCGAGAAGGCGAGTCCGAGATTCCGTAACACGTCAGGCCGCTCCGGCTCGAGTTGCAGAGCCGATTCATAATGTTGAATGGCCAGATCCAGGAGATCGCGATCCTGGTGCAGGACCGCCGCCATCAGATGAAGGAGATGCGCGGTCGTAAGGAAGGCGCGAATCGGGAGTTCCTTCTCGAGGGAGGCGAGAGGCGCCTCGCCTGTCTGCTTCGTCGAAAATGGAATGCGGTTCTGCTGCAACCAGGCACGCAGCCGGGATACGGGAATGGAATAGCTGAGGCCTGCCCGCATCATGACCGTACCCAGCCGCTCGCCTCGGGCATTCTTGACCGGCTCCAAATAGGGCACGGTTTGAACGACCAACCCCGCGATTTCGCCGGTCTCGCCGTGCACCAGCGGTCCACCGCTACTCCCGGCGTTCAATAATCCCACGGTTTGCACGAAGGGAATCGGCAGCCCAGCGGTTCTGGATCGTCCCATCGCCGCACCGCTGATCGTCATCGGAAAGACCGAGGCATGCAGCGCCAATCCCATTTGCAAGACATCCGACACACGCGGATATCCGACCGCGATCGTCGGCGTGCCTTCGTCAGGAACGTCCGCCGCCAAGGGAAGGAACGGAACCGTCTGGTCCATGTGGACGCGGAGCACGGCGAGATCGAGGTCGGAGTCGATCGCGAGCACTTGCGCTGCGGAATCGACGGCTTGATTGCGGATATAGACAAAGAGTCTGCTGGAATCTTCGATGACGTGGGCATTGGTCAAGATGAGACCCTGCTCCGAGATGAATACTCCGCTGCCGAACGAGAGGGTATTGGATTCGTCGTTTGTCCCCACGATCAGCACGGTTGCAGCCTTGGCTTGGCGATAGAGATCGCCCTGGGTCGAAGACCACGCGATGTCGGGAGTCGAAACCAGCAGCAGGAACGACACGTGGGCTAGGAGTGAAATGGTGACTCGACGGAGAACCGTATGCCTGAGAGGAAGAGGGTCCGCAGTACGCGCTGTCCGATTCATGAGCGCCATTCATTTCGGACGATAGCAAGGCAATCTATACGCGTCCATTGTTTTCGCGTATTTGAGAGTGCCCGTCATTCCCCCCTCCTTCAATTACACGAGTGGCAGGCCGCACCAAGCTCCTGCCGGATCAATTTTTCCCAACTGAGCAGTTCTGACCATACGGCAAACTGTCCAGCGGTTTAGCATGGCATTCTACGTATGGTGTTCATCAACCAGTGCTTTGCGCACAAAGGAGATCGAATTATGAAGAAGATAGCCATGGTATTCATCGGGATGGGATTGGTGAGCTTCCCGTTCGGCACGTATGCCCATGCCGAACTGAAGTCGGACAATCCTGCGGCCGCGAGCGAGAGCGGGTCGCCGAAGCCTCGGGGAACGACGAAGGCGGGCGAGACGGATATGACCAACACCAAAGGCGAAGCCGGCAGTATCCCCAGTAAGTATACGATCATGCCTGTGGCCAGAGGGAAGAAGGTGGAAGTCGATAGTGAAATGATCGGCGATACGGTCAAGAATCCTAAAGGTGAGGAGCTGGGTAAGTTGGAGCAGCTCATCATGGATTCCGAGACCAAGCGAATTGAGTACGCGATGATCTCAATCGGCGACACTGGCCAATTGAAAGCCTATCCCTGGAGCTCCTTCAAGGTAAACAAGGAACAAGGCAACGTGGTGCTCAACGTGACCAAGGAACAGCTCGGCATGAAGGCGACCGACCTCTCTCCGGATATTTCGTCGCTTCAAGAGCAATTACAGACCTTGCGAAACAGTGAGTCACAGAAGAGAGTTCCAGACGTACAGAATGTTGGTGACCGCGGCGCCGTCGGCAAAACGTGCGCCGGCTGCCAATAAGTAACTGCTGTCTCACGTGAGCCGAGCCCCTTCTCTCGATTGGACGAGAGAAGGGGCGCCTCATCCATCTACGAAGCACAAGAATGTGGAGGCGCGCCAGCCGGAGCGGTCGGACGACGCGATGGCTAGAGAGACCAATCGAGAAAAAGGAGTCAGCGGATGAACATGGTTGTGACCGTATTATTGATTTTGTTGCTCGTCGGCGCGCTACCCACTTGGCCGCATAGCGCCAATTGGGGCTATTACCCCAGCGGCGGGCTGGGCTTAATTCTGCTGGTTCTGGTCATCCTGGCCCTGACCGGCCGGCGCGGCCGGACGGCGCGCTGAGAGATTTGTGGCAATTGCTCGAGCACGCGCGCGGCGTCCCCGTCTCATGCACAGGGACTGAAAAATGGCGACACATAAATCGCCTCGTCGAAATCATGCTCTACACAAGAACGTGACCGGACATTTTCATGCGCGAGCAGCAAAGGTCACGGGCAAGTGATGATGCAGAGTCTGGATACAACGTCCTTGGTACTCATGTTGCTGGGCATGATTGCCGGCGTCGCCGCGATCTATTATGCATCCAGGACCGCTCGTGAATGGCTGAGGCGATGGGGGCGTGCCACCAACGGCACGATTCGCAGGGCGGTCGTACCCGACTTGTCTCTCGATGGGCACATTGCCACCCAATGGACTGAAGGGCGGGTACGGTTAGATTTCCTTCTGGCCATGATTATGAAGCTTGGACTCTCGTTGGAGCAGGATGTGGAGACGTTGAGCGGACTCGATCATGCCGATTCCCTATATGAGAGTGAAGCCTGTAAGATGGTCGAACCCAACCTGCGGCGCTTCACCTTCGATCGACATTTGCGGGATGAGTGCCGCATGCTGATTTCCTCTCTCCAGTTCTGCGCCCATGATCTGGCAGAATCTCAAGGCCTCGACATGACACAGAAATTGAGCGTCCTTGCCGAGATCCAAACGGCCTTTGAGTTGGTTGATCGCGGTTGACAGAAGGTGCGGTCAATCGGTTATCCCCTTTGCTCACCGGAGGTCTCGTGATGAACGTCCTGCGCGCATGCGTTATCGCTCCATTTCTGTTTCTCGGCCCTCCAGCGCATGCACAACACCCCTGCGAAGATTGTCTCACGGCCGCACAGGGCCAGCTGAAACAATGCCTTGAGAGTGCAATCAGTGCAGAGGATAAGAAGTCCTGTCTGGAGAGACAGGAAGCCAAATCGAAGACCTGCGAAACCGGTGCATGCAAGATGGAACGGGACAGGAGTACGAAGAG
>JBDSKU010000286.1:0-5478 GCA_039916745.1 Nitrospiraceae bacterium | reverse complement strand
CCAGGATACGGCCAGGGAGACATCCTCAACTCTCGCGTGCCTCAAATTGCGATCGGAGCCGGTTATGCCTATAACCCGGCCCAGAATTATTTGAGTTCAACCCGCTCCGACATTGTCGATCGCGCGTATCGCCAGTCAGTCACGAATAGCTACAACGGCCGGCTTCTCGGCGGAGGGGTCTACGATTTCCAGACCTACGAGGTGGATCTCATCGCGAAATACCAAGGGTGGTCGTTCCAGTCAGAAGGGTACTACCGGCACCAGAGAGTGCGGACTGCTAATGATGGAACCATTCCGTTCAGCCCTGCGACCGCGACTGTTTTAGGCCCTCCAGTGTCCCTCGGCCAGGCCTGGGGCTGGTACGCCCAGGTCGGGAAATACATCATTCCCAGGAAACTCGAGCTCGCGGTCCGGTATGGGGTCCTGGATCCATCGACAAAACAGAAACATGACCTGACCAAAGAGTTCGGCGTCGCCATCAACTATACCTTCGATGGCACCTACAATAACCGACTCGTGATCGACTACACGAATCTTACCCAGGGAAGCGGCGGACGCGCGCCAGACCGGTTTCCGTACGAGAGCCTGCCGGGATTCGGTCAAAACCTCATCGAAAACCGGATCAATGTGCAGTACCAGTTCTATTTCTAGACGTATGATGAACTTCATCACGATTACCAGGAGGTATTCCATGACACACCGAAGCTTACTGTTGAGAAATCTGTTGTTCCTCGGTGTATTGACAACGACCATTTGGACAGCGCCGCCCGTGCAGGCGCAACCAGAACCCCTCACCATCGTGGCTGCCAACAGCCTCAGAGATGCGTTCCGAAAAGTCTTGCCGCTTTTCGAAGCGCAGCACCCTGAGATCAACGTGCGGGTCATCTATGGCCCCTCGCAAACGCTCCGAAGTCAAATTGAACAGGGCGCGCCGGTGGATGTCTTCCTGCCGTCACTGTTTGAAGAGATTGAACAGCTTGAAAAGAAGGGACTGGTCATTCAAGGCACCAAGCGGGCCTATGCCGGCACGTCACTGGTCTTGATCACCAGCGCCACCCACCCCGCCCCCATCGGCTCCATCCAAGATCTGCAGACAGTCCCGATCCGGCGGATTGCTGTCGGGGATCCCAAATCCTCGTCGGTGGGGAAAGTGGCGGCACAGTTCATCACATACAACAAGCTCGATGCCCAACTGAAGTCTCATTACGTCTTCGGCGAGCATTCCCGTGCCGTGCTCGACCTGGTCGCCAACGGCGAAGCGGAAGTCGGCGTCCTGTATCGAACAGATGCCTTCGAGAATGCGAAGGTCCGCATTCTCGATACAATCCCGGTCGGCTCCCATACTCCCATCCGCTATGGAGTTGCCGCGACCTGGACCGCCAAGAACCTTTCAGGCGCGGGAGACTTCATCACATTTTTGCTGACGCCAGAAATACAAACCCTCTTGCAAGAGAGCGGGTTCGATCGCGCAGCACCGCAGGCAGGGGTCGCTCAAGGAAAGGAAGGACAATAATGAATCGCTTCAATAAGACTATGACGGAGCCGTCTGCATGGCCGCTTCGCGCCCTGTTGCTCATTGCCGGAATATCCATCATCACCGGTTGCGCGAGCCAGCCCGTCTCACAGCCGAAATCCATCTATGAGTCAGGGCTGAGCACGGTCCGATTGGAACAGGACCCCGACTCGATTTCCAATTCTCATCCGGCCACGCTGACAGCCACCGAAGTGGGCACATTGCTTCGTGGCGTTCGCGCATGGGAGCGGCGAAACTTCATTCACCGTTTGGTTGCCGGTGAATCTGATCGAACCAGAGCATTCCGAAACGAAGAGATTGCCGTATTGGCGACACCTCTTGCAAAGGCGCTGGCACAGGCCGCTCCGACAGAGCGTGTGTACTTCCACTTGAGTCATGCCACAGATCAAGGGGATGAGGAAACCACGACGGGCTGGATCTCTATCCGAGGAGCGATTCTGCACCTAACCATCAGCGGCGTGCACGACCGGCACAGTCCTGGTCCCGACATCAGCAAGTACGACCGGCAACTGCCGAACATTCCCGAAGCCTCGGCATTGCACGACGTGGCCTTCGAACCGGAGGAGTTTCAGGCCAAGGCTATCTCGAAGGCCCGTTTCTGGGCGCCGGATCAGCGGGAAGAGCTCCAGATTCGGTATCGGGAGGCACTCGGAGCGTTGCCCGTTCAGCCCGGGTTAGAGCGTAACGGGCAGAAACTTCCTCCGCAGCCTTGAGTGGCATGCACCGTGAGCATGGCAGCAGGACTCTCCTGCTGCCATGCATCGAACGGGCAAAGGGATCAATGAGTATTCTTGTGGTCGGTGGTGATTCAGCGGAAGTATTCAGACAACAGGCCAGCGGCTGGCATGGGTACGTCGACCATTGGAGCGGCCGTAAAACCCGCGACATGGCGAAGTCCATTCCGAAAGATACGGAAGCCGTGATCGTCGTGCTGGATCGGGTGAGCCACGGGCTGGCAAGAAAAGTCCGAACCGAAGCGGCACGCCGCGGCCTACCCGTCTTCTTTCAAAAGCGAGCACGGCAGGCTGGTCCGGCAGATCTTGACCCCTTGGACCTGTCGCAATGGCTAAACAAAACGTTGGAGTCGAAGATTGGCTCCGTTCGATAAGCGGCGATCATCGCCAACGTCGTCCATGGTCGAGGGATAACGGCTGATTCTAACATTTCATAACGAATAGATAGGACGACACCATGATATTGAAGCACTCTGTTCTTACGTTCTTCCTCCTGACCGGAGCCCTTGGATTCCACTCTTCTATCCGGGCCGCCGAACCAGTCACCCTGCTCAACGTGTCGTACGATCCGACCAGGGAACTCTACCAAGAATTCAACGCGGCCTTCGCCAAACATTGGCTGGCCAAGACCGGTCAGCCGGTCTCCATCAAGCAGTCCCACGGAGGATCGAGCAAGCAGGCACGCGCCGTGATCGACGGTCTGGAGGCCGACGTAGTGACCTTGGCGCTGGCCTATGATGTCGACGCCATCTCCGAAAAAGCTTCACTGCTTCCCGCAACTTGGCAGACCCGTCTGCCGCATGACAGCGCGCCCTACACCTCGACGATCGCGTTCCTGGTCCGCAAGGGCAACCCCAAGGGCATCAAGGATTGGAGCGATCTGGTGAAGCCCGGAGTGGCCGTCATCACCCCAAACCCAAAAACATCCGGTGTCGCCCGATGGAACTACCTCGCCGCCTGGGGCTATGCCCTGAAACAATCGGGTGGAGATGAAGCCAACGCAAAGGATTTTATCGCCAGGCTGTTTAAGAACGTACCGGTGCTCGACTCAGGCGCTCGCGGCGCCACGACCACCTTTGTGGAGCGGGGCATCGGCGACGTCCTGATTAACTGGGAAAACGAGATCTTGTTGAGCACCAAAGGTTCGGGCCACGATAAGTTTGATATCGTCGTACCGCCAACCAGCATCCTGGCAGAGCCGACCGTCAGCCTGGTGGACAAGGTGGTGGACAAACACGGCACCAGGGCAGTCGCTCAGGCCTATCTAGAGTATCTCTATTCTGAGGAAGGTCAGGAGATTGCCGCCAAGCACTCCTATCGCCCCCGGCTCCAGTCAGTCGCCGCCAAACAGACCAAATTCCCCAAGGTGGAACTGTTCACCCTGCAAGCATTCTTCGGCAATTGGCAAAAGGCGCACAACACACACTTTGCCGATGGCGGCATCTTCGATCAAATTTATCTGCAGGCCGCCAAGTGAGATCGATGAGACAGCATCCTGGCCATCGCACATCAATGATGACGGCTGCCCGGGCCGTTATGCTGACCCTAGCCGCGCTCGCCGGACTCTGCCCCGACGTGAGCGCAGCCGATGCCGGGAACCGGGAGATTTTGAATGTCTCCCATGGGGCCGGTCGCCGTGGTGGACCAGGTGGCCGACAAGCACGGCACTCGAACAATCGCCGAGTCCTACTTGAACTATTTGTACTCGGAAGAAGGGCAGGAACTTGCGGTTGCGCATCCTTATCGGTCCTGCCTGGCCTTTGTTGCGATCAAATACGCCACGCAATTTCCCATCCTGGAATTATTCACGGCTGAGGATCTCTTCGGCGGATGGACACACGCGCTCCATACCCACTTCGCCGATGACGGAACATTCGATCAGATGTACCAGTTACGCACTCAGCAGCCACGGTAACCGGTATCTGCGATAGGAGCCGATGAGGAATGTTATGCCTTTCGTATTGAAACAGCCCAGCGTCCTTCCAGGATTCGGTCTGACGCTGGGATTTGCGATGTTCTATTTCAGCCTAATCGTCCTGATCCCCCTTAGCAGCCTCTTCATCAAGACGAGCACGCTGACCTGGGCTCAATTCTGGCACACGGTGACGGAACCGCGTGCGCTCGCCTCCTACCGACTGACATTTGGCGCCTCCTTGCTGGGAGCCTTGCTTAACGGACTCTTCGGGTCGGTGGTGGCCTGGGTCCTTGTGCGATACCGCTTTCCAGGACGTTCAATCGTGGATGCGCTTGTGGACCTGCCCTTTGCCCTGCCGACGGCCGTCGCAGGCATCGCCTTAACCGCCATCTATTCGTCGAATGGATGGATCGGGCACTATCTCGAACCGCTAGGCATCAAAGTCGCCTTTACGCCCATGGGTGTCCTCGTTGCACTCACCTTCATCGGGTTGCCATTCGTCGTGCGAACCGTGCAGCCGGTCCTACAAGATTTGGACAGGGAGGTGGAAGAAGCCGCCACCACGCTGGGCGCCAATCGGTGGCAAACATTCAGGGCCGTGATCGCGCCTGAACTATGGCCTGCCCTGCTGACCGGCGTCGCGATGGCATTTGCTCGCTCCGTCGGGGAATACGGCTCCGTCATCTTCATCGCCGGCAATATGCCGCTCAAATCGGAGATCACGCCACTGCTGATCATGACCAAGCTGGAACAGTACGATTATGCTGGAGCCACCGCGCTGGGAGTCGTCATGCTGGTAGCCTCGTTTCTACTCGCCCTGATGGTCAATCTTATTCAGGGGTGGAGCAGCGCCCGCCACACGGCTCGTTAGAAAGGAAAGAGGATGCCGACAGCCATCGCTGCCAGAATGAGAAACGAAGAGTGGAAAGCCTCATTGACCAGCGAACGCGCCTGGGTGCGTTGGATGCTCATTGTTACGGCTCTTGGATACTTGACGCTCTTCCTGTTCATCCCTCTCGCAGCTGTCTTTACCGAAGCGCTGAAAAATGGACTGGCGGGCTACTTTGCCCCCTTTCAGGACCCGGATGCCCTCGCGGCCATCCGTCTGACATTCCTGGCTGCGGCCCTGGCCGTTCCACTCAACGTGCTGTTCGGCCTTGCCGCGGCCTGGGCGATTGCCAAATTCGAATTCATCGGCAAACAGCTGCTCATCACGATCATCGACATCCCGCTGGCCGTGTCCCCTGTCATCTCGGGATTGATTTATGTGCTGCTCTTCGGGGCGCAGGGGTGGG
>JBDSKU010000285.1:0-5870 GCA_039916745.1 Nitrospiraceae bacterium | reverse complement strand
TATTTACCCTGCGCCTGTGACGTCGTGCGAATGGTTTCCCGATAGGGAATTTTCGGCACGTGGACGGTCACCTCCGCACCGTATTTGCGGTGCAATTGTTCGAGCGCGAGGTCGATGTGTAATTGGCCCATCCCGCTTAAGACCATTTCCTTCGTCTCGGCATGTCGGGAAAACTCAAGCGTCGGATCTTCTTCGATCAACTTATGCAGCCCGAGACTGATTTTTTCGATGTCAGCGTTCGACTTCGGCTCGATCGCAAATGACAGCACAGGTTTTGGAAGTACCGTCTTCGGATAACAGATGAGCGCATGTTCGTCACAGAGGGTGTCGCCAGTTTGCGTATCCTTGAGTTTCCCAACGGCCACGATCTCCCCTGCGCCTGCCGAAGGCACGACCGTATGTTTCTTCCCCAACACCCAATACAGATGTCCGCTTTTCTCTTTGCTACGCTGAGAACTATTGAAGACGGGCGAGTCTGCGTGAAGCATCCCCGACAAGACCCGCAGATAGGACAGTCTCCCGATAAACGGGTCTATCAAGGTCTTGAAGACAATCCCGGAAAACGGGTCTTCGTGAACAGCACGGCGACTCATAGTTTTGCCTGTATCTGGATGCAGTCCTTCCAGCGGAACTTTCGACGCCCGGTCCATTGGCGAAGGCAGAAAATCGACAATCCCATTCAGGAGCGGAACGATCCCGATATTCTTAATCGCGGAGCCGCTGAAGAGCGGGACAATCGTGCCTGCCTGGACGCCGAGGCGAAGTCCATTCATGAGGTCCTCCTGAGTCAACGCCTCCTCAGCGAGATACCGTTCCAGTAATCGATCATCACGTTCGGCTACCGCCTCCTGAATACGCTTCCGTGCGTCCTTCACCACGGTCCTTACCTGTTCAGGTATAGCCAGATGCTGAAACGTGGGAATCTCTGTGGCCGAAGTGATGATGCCCTGTTGAAGGAGATCCAGCACCCCCTCTAGCTGGGCGCCGCGGCCATAAGCCAACGACATCGGCAATGGCATGATCCCAAGATCGCGTTGACAGGTTGCGACAATCCCGTCGAGGGAAGCATCGTCTTTATCCAACTCGTTGAGGAATAGAAGACAGGGCAGGCCAAGTGCAGTGACGCGTGACCAGACTCTGATGAGGTCGTTTCCGATCCCCGACGAAGCGCCTAGCACCAGAATCACGGCATCCGCCGCTCGCAAGGCCAAGGCGGTTTCCCCGAGCATGTTCCGCAGGCCGGGAGGATCGATCAGATTGATGGTGGTGTGATTCCAGGAACAACGGAGGAGACTGGTACTGACGGAACTGCGCCGGTGTAATTCTTCCGGCTCGAAGTCCGAGACAGTCGTGCCTTGTACGATAGACCCGAGATGAGGTACTGCGCCGGTGGCAAAGAGCATGGCCTCAGCCAGCGAGGTCTTCCCGGCATCGGCACTCGAGATCAGGACGACATTTCTGAGTGACTCCCTACGTAGCTCGCTCATGGGGCCCTCCTTTGGAATACCGGAAGACGGTCGTATTCTTCCGGACATGAAATGGCCTGCTTACATCACTGTAACTCTCCTTTCGTTCCTGTATCGGCATGATGGTCTGTCAGCCAACCTTGATCGGCAAAGCTGACATAACGTCCATCGCCGACGACGAGATGGTCAAGGACCCGAATGCCCAGGACCTCTCCTGCCGATACTAATCGCGCCGTCAGAACTCGATCTTCCTGGCTTGGCGTCGGATCACCACTGGGATGGTTATGAAGAAATATGACTGCTGCCGCAGATTCTTTGACCGCGAGGGTGAAAACTTCGCGTGGATGGACGATGCTGAGGGTTAAGCTACCGGTAGAGACCGTCGCATCACGCAAGATGGCATGTTTGGCATCGAGTAACACCACTTTGAAGATTTCGTGACGTAAATCACGCAAGGTGGGATGGTAATGGTTGAAGAGGTCGCGACTAGATGTAATCTTGGTCCCTTTTGTGAGGGGACCGGCAAGGGCACGCTTTCCCAGCTCAAGCGCGGCTTTTAATTGAGCGGCCTTCGCTTCTCCAACACCGGGAATTGCGCAGAGCTCTTCAATCCCACATTGTGCCAGTCCAGCCATACCTCCGAGACGATCAAGGATTTCCATCCCGACATGCACGGCTGAAGCCCCATGACGACCAACTCGCAGAAGAATGGCTAATAGCTGGGCGTCGGTCAGTATCTGTGGACCTTGAGCTAATAATCGTTCACGGGGTCGCTCCGTTTCGGGCCATTGAGTGATGCCATGCCCTGCTTTCTTGCTGGCCATTCATCCTCCCTGGACAAAAAGTGACACTCCGGACAGTTTTGTACTAGCAATACCTTCTCGGTGCCCACTTGGTAACAAATACGTAGCCTCTAACCTATTGAATTTACGTACAGTGACAAATTGGTGTAGTACTTGCTTTGTCAAGTCTACAGCAGTACACATCACACTGGGGAGGATTCGATGGAATGTCCGAAGTGCAAAGGTCTCATGATGTTGGAACGGTTCTCTGACTTCTTTTTAATATTTTATGCCTGGAAATGCATCAACTGCGGCGCAATCATTGACCGCACCATTTCAAATAATCGGCGGAAAAGTTTGGCCGCTCAGGTACCGCAGACTGTGGAGACTCGCTAAGATCAATGAGATTGGCACGCAGGTAGCTCGACCCTCTTGGTCGCCGCAGATATTGAGCGGATATTGCCACCATGATGTGCCGTGGCACGTATTCGTGCCTCCACAGTACCGCCAGTCAGTATACCCATCGACGTAAACGTCGTCAAAATACCTCCATTTCTCACAGATCACTCACTAGACGTTTCGCGCCATATCCTTTCTGTAAGTCTCGCGTATTGGTCCCGCAGTACTCACCTTGACCCCTTCAAAAACGCTATGTTAGATTCATCTGCCTCTACAATGACTCTCACCTGAAATTATGCGTATCATTGCCGGAACCCACCGAGGTCGACGCTTGAGTGGGCCAACGGGGACTATACTCCGTCCCACATCAGATAAGGTTCGCGGGGCTCTCTTTTCTATTCTAGGGACCCAGGTGCAGGGAGGCCATTTTCTCGATTTATATGCGGGTACGGGAGCCGTCGGGATTGAAGCGCTAAGCCGAGGAGCTGCAACCGTCACCTTTGTGGAGTCAGACCCTAAAGCTGTGCAACTGTTACGGAAAAACCTTCAGGCCTGTCAGCTTCTTGACAGAGCCTACGTATGTGTGGAACGAACCGCTACCTTTCTCGAGCGGAAAGATTGGTGGCATGGTCCCTATGATGTCCTCTTTGCAGATCCGCCGTATGCGGCCCTGGATGAGTTAGAAATCCTAACCCATGCCTGGAAACCTGGGTTGCTGTCGGAAGAAGCCACTATGATGATAGAACACGAGTCCCGTACGGCATTGCCTGCATCGCTCGACCACGCGGCGCTTGTGCGACGCTATGTATATGGCGACACCGCACTCTACTTGTATGGGATATCTCCTTCAGCATCGACCGAGTCATCTGTATTATGAAAATTGGCATCTATCCAGGAACCTTTGATCCCATTACCCACGGGCATACCGACATCATCACCCGAAGCCTAAAGGTATTTGATACCGTCGTGGTCGCCGTCGCGCCGAATCCAGCCAAGCACCCACTCTTCACCCTGGCCGAACGGCTGGACATGATCCGGATCGTGACGAGAGACATGAAACAGGTCGAAGTGACCCATTTCGATGGCCTCCTGGTGGACTATGTTCTGCGATACGGCGCCCATGCCATCATCCGTGGATTGCGGGCTATCTCAGACTTTGAGCATGAATTTCAGATGGCCCTCATCAATCGAAAAATCGCCAAGCAGGTTGAGACGGTGTTTCTCATGCCCAGCGAAGAATATTCCTATTTATCGTCAACCATTATCAAAGACGTGGCCACTCACGGCGGGCCGCTCACGGAGTTTCTGCATCCTGAAGTTGCACGCCAGCTGCAGGAACGAATCAGGAGTTTAAAATCATGAAGCTTGCTGCACGTGTGGGGCGAATTACCCCCTCTCCCACTTTGGCCATGGCCGCAACCGCGAAGGCGATGGCCGCACGTGGAATCGACGTGGCCGATTTTTCATCCGGAGAGCCGGACTTTGACACGCCAGAACCGGTAAAAGCCGCGGCCGAAGCCGCAATTCGTGCCGGGTTTACCAAGTACACACCCTCGTCCGGCATTGATGACCTGCGCCAAGCGATTATCGACAAGTTGCAAGCTGAGCAAGGACTCCGGTACGAGAAGTCTCAAATATTGGTCTCCTGCGGCGCCAAACATTCACTCTACAACCTTGCCGAAGCCCTTCTGGAAGCAGGCGATGAACTCATCATTCCCGTTCCCTATTGGGTCTCCTATGCGGACCAAACCCTGCTGAACGATGCCACGCCAATTTTCTTGCAGACCCGTGAAGAGGATGGCTATGCCATTGACGCTCAGGAATTGGAACGGCTGGTCACACCACGGACCAAAGCGATTATCGTCAACAGCCCATGCAATCCAACCGGCGCAACCTATAATCGAGCGACGCTTGAGCGGCTTGCCGAGCTGGCCGTACGCCGTGATCTTCTGCTGATTTCCGACGAGATCTACGAGAAGGTCCTCTACGACGGAGCGACACACACGAGCATCGCAGCCCTTGGGCCGGAAGTCGCCGCCCGCACCGTCGTGATCAATGGTGTGTCGAAAGCCTATGCGATGACCGGCTGGCGGATCGGCTATGCCGCGGGCCCCAAAGAACTTCTCAACGCCATGGCGAACATTCAAAGCCAAAGTACCTCCAACCCCTGTTCCATTTCACAAAAAGCCGCCGTCGTGGCCTTGCGCGATGGCGATGCATTCACAAAAAAAATGGTGACAGAGTTCGATCGGCGTCGGCGTGTGATCGTCGAGCGCCTCAATGCCATGCCGGGCGTTCGGTGCAGCATGCCCAGCGGAGCATTTTATGCGTTTCCCAATGTGAGTGGACTGCTCGGAAGGCGGAGTCCAAGCGGAGTGCTCTCCACTCCGACCGATCTGGCTAACTATTTGTTGCAGGAATTCAAGGTTGCCGTGGTTCCCGGTGAGCCGTTCGGAAGCACCCAGCATATTCGACTGTCGTATGCGACCAGCATGGAAACGATTGTGAAGGGAATGGATCGTCTCGACGCAGCATTCAAACAGCTCACTTAGACTGGAGCCTTCCTCATCAAGGAGAGGGCTCAGCCACGTGGTCTCATCAGATTTCTGTTCTAGCAGGAGGAAACAAATCGTGCCAATTTACGAATATCAGTGTGATGGCTGCGCGGATCGGTTTGAAGTGAAACAAAGCATGAAGGACGACGCCCTGACCACCTGTCAGAAGTGCGGAAAACATGTGCAGCGACTGATTTCATCGCCCGCCATCATGTTCAAGGGCAGCGGATGGTACGTAACGGACTACTCCGACAAAATGAAACCGTCCTCAGGAAGCGAAGCACCTGCACCCAAGACTGGGGAGAAAAAAGAGGTCGCAACGACCACATCTGAGCAATCGACGGCTGCAAACGCCGCTCCTGCTTCTCCGGCATCCACCCCTGCGGCCGCGCCGGCAAGCACCCCTTCGAGCCCTGCATCAACAGCATCGTCGAGCACAGCCTCGAGTACGCCATCGTCTTCCGCTGCCAAGTAGGCAGCGGAGACGAGCGAGGCTAATGTGTGGCCTTGGCCGATGGTTTCTTTTTCACTGGGGCCTTCGGTGAGACTTTGGCCGATGTCTTAGCTGCGCCAGCCTTCGGAGCTGAAGATTTCGCTGACTTCGCCAGCCGTTCCTGTGCCGCAGCCAAACCATTTTGCAGGCTATTGATCATCGACGTCTTCTCACG
>JBDSKU010000284.1:0-18717 GCA_039916745.1 Nitrospiraceae bacterium | reverse complement strand
TCGGCCCCCATGACCAGATCCACGACTTCGATGGGGTGAAAGTCATCGTTGATACCAAAAGTGCGATCTATCTCCAAGGTACCCAGTTGGACTTTCAAAAGGACCTGATGGGCGGAAACTTCAAATTCGTCAATCCGAATGCCGACAAAACTTGCGGCTGTGGAGAGTCCTTCTCCGCATAACGTCTGCGATAGCCAGCGGGAATCTTTTACACAGGCATGGCAGGCCGCCATGCCTGTCTTGTCAGAAGAGGTCGTGGATGGACCATCAACATACCCATAGCTCAAACCCTCGTGAGCTCCAGATGGCCAGGAGCATGTGCTGGCACTGTCAATCCGAGGTGTCCGGCGAGTACTTCTGCGATCGCTGCGTCAAAGTCCAGCCGGTGTCGAAAGAGACCGACTACTTCACTTGCTTCGGATTCCCGAGGCGGCTGACCATCGACCCGGGTAAACTGGAAGCGAAGTTCTACGAACTCAGCCGCGCATTTCATCCTGACTTTTATCAGAACAAGAGCGAAACGGAGCAGAGCATCAGCTTAGGCAATGCCGCAACGCTCAATTCAGCCTATCGTACGCTCCGCGATCCGATTCAGCGTGCCGAATATCTACTCGATCTGGAAGCTGGCTCCGTGAAGGAGATCAGAAATTCGCCTCCTGCCGATCTCTTCGAGGAAATCCTCGAGCTGCAGGACACGCTCGACGAGTATCGGGCCTCTGATCGCACATCGGATACGGGCCAGCAGCTCCGCACACAACTCCAAACAGAACACGTCACCCTGGAACAACGCAAACGGGATATGGAGACCCGGCTACAACAGCTCTTCACCGACTGGGATAGGCTCCAAGATCAGGGTGAAGCGACCAGCCAAGCCCGGTCAGAACGAGACCATCTGCTGAAGCAGATGCGGGAAATTCTCTCCAACCGGACCTACGTCAAAAGTATCGTCAACGATCTCGTCGCAACGATCGGATAATCATCATGGCACGCATCGTCGGCATCGACCTCGGCACCACGAACTCGCTCGTCGCCTACATGGAAAACGGACGCCCGCGCGTCATCCCCGGCCGGAACGAGCGCATGATCGTGCCCTCCGTCGTGGCCATGACCGACAACGGGCTCATCGTGGGCGATCCCGCAAAAGAACACCTGACCCGCAATCCGGAACGAACGGTCTACTCCGTAAAACGATTCATGGGGAAAGGGCTCGCGGACGTACAGAGCGAGCTGGCCTACTTCCCCTACGCGCTCACCGAACAAGGCGGCGTCATCCGTATCAAGCTCGGCGAGAAAACCTATTCGCCCCCGCAAATCTCGGCGATGATTCTGAAAGAACTGAAACAACGGGCCGAGGCGCATCTCGGCGAAAGCATCACCAAAGCCGTCATCACGGTCCCCGCGTATTTCAACGATAGCCAGCGGCAAGCCACGAAAGACGCCGGTATGATCGCCGGGTTGGAAGTCCTGCGAATCATCAACGAACCGACCGCCGCCTCGCTCGCATATGGACTCCAAGAAAAAACGCAAGGCACCATCGCGGTGTATGATTTCGGCGGAGGCACCTTCGACATCTCCATCCTCAAGCTCAAAAATGGCATCTTCGAAGTGTTGGCCACCAACGGCGACACCCACTTGGGCGGAGACGATATCGACCGCCAGATTGCCGATCTTTTCCTGACAGAGATTCGCAGCCGGCATGGGATCGATCTCAGCACTCACCCGGACCACATGCAAACGATCCGGCTCGAAGCAGAACGGGCCAAGATCGGTCTGTCCGGCGAACTCAAAGTACAGGTGTCGGTCGAGCTTCCCGACAACAAGGGACACTTCATGCGAGAGCTGACACGGGACCAGCTCGAATCCCTGACCATGGAGATCATCGGACGGACCCTGACTCCTTGCCGGATGGCCTTAAAAGATGCAGGGCTCTCCCCGGACGCAATCGACGAAGTCGTGCTGGTCGGTGGCTCCACCCGCATGCCGATCGTCCGGCAACGTGTTCAGGAGCTGTTCGGAAAGACCCCACACTGCGAGATCAATCCCGACGAAGTCGTGGCGCTCGGCGCAGCCGTACAAGCGGACATTCTCAGCGGCGGCACGACGGATATGCTGTTGCTCGACGTCACGCCGCTCTCCCTGGGCATCGAAACCATGGGCGGAGTCATGAGCAGCCTGATTCGACGAAACACGACGATCCCCGCCAGTGCCAAGGAAATGTTCACCACCTATATCGACGGGCAAACCGGCGTGGACATCCACATCCTCCAGGGCGAACGCGAACTGGCGAAAGACAATCGCAGCCTGGCAAAGTTTCGGCTAAAAGTTCCTCCGCTCCCGGCGGGCATCCCTCGCATCGAAGTCACATTCCTCATCGACGCCAATGGGATCTTGAGCGTGAACGCCAGCGACATGCGAACCGGACTGAGCCAGTCCATCGAAGTAAAACCGTCGTACGGTTTATCCGACCATGAAGTGGAGCAGATGATCGAGGACTCGTTCAAGTTCGCGAAAGATGACGTCAACGCCAGAAAACTGATTGAAACGCGGCTCGACGCAGGCGCCTTGATCACGACGACGGAGAAGTCCCTGGGAGACGGCCTACACCTTATCGCCGAAGAAGATGTCGCAGCCATTCGAGCCGCGCTGTCGGCCCTGGCAACCGCACAGGAGGGGAACGACCCGCGTGCCATCCGCGCGCGCATCGCCGACCTTGAACAATCGGCGCAACGACTAACCGTCGCGATGCTGAACGACTCGCTCAAGCGAGGGCTCCAAGGCAAAAAGGTCTCGGACCTCACGTAACACATAATCCGTACCTTGCTTCACGAACGACGAGAGATGAAGGAGTCCGCATGGATTTGAAGTGGAACAACACTGAAGATATCGCGATTCGCCTGGTAGAAGAACATCCGCAATCGGACCCGCTCGCCATTCGCTTCACCGACATGCATGCCTGGATCGTCGCGCTCCCAGACTTCAAGGATGATCCCAAGAAGTCGAACGAGAAAATTCTGGAGGCGATTCAGATGGCCTGGCATGAAGAATATCAGGACTCGAAGTCCTGAACCGAGAAGCATGACACACGAGACTGGCGAGAACCGCGCGACGTGGACAGGTTAGCCCCTACCTTATCTCGCGCGGCTATTCTGCGGAATTGTTCTGCTACAGCGCTCCCTCGGGGACTTGATCTAACTTATAGAAATCAATCGGGTCCAGTCGGCGCTGAGGCGCTTGGGTTGGCTCGCTACCCTTAATAAAGATATCGACCGTGCCGGCCTGTCCTTCCTGCTCGCCATCGAGCAATCCCGTCGCTGGATCGACATTCACAAATGTCACGCCTTCCGGAATGCTGAAGAACGCCACCGGTAGCGGCCTCAGCGCCTCCTTCATGAAGTTGATCCAAATGGGCAGCGCGGCATGCGCCCCCGACTCTGTCTCACCGAGCGAGCGGCGATCGTCAAAGCCCACATAGATGCCCGCCACCAAATTCGGGGCGCCACCGATGAACCATGCGTTGATGAAGTCATTCGTCGTCCCAGTCTTCCCGGCAATCGGCCGACCAATACCTTTAGCTGCTTGCCCTGTCCCCTTCTGAATCACATCTTCCATCATGTTGGTAATCCCATAGGCGGTTTCCTTAGAGATCACCGTCAGAGCTTGCGAGTCAGCCGCCTCAAGCATTTTTCCCGAGCTATCCTCCACCGATACGATCGCGTAGGGCTCCCGTCGGCTCCCCTCATTGAGTAGCACCGCATACACGGAGGTCAACTCCATCAGCCCCACAGAGGACGATCCTAACCCGAGCGACAAATCTGCGGCTAGTGGACTGGTAATTCCGACCGTTTTGGCAAACTCGATGACATTCCTAATTCCCACCTTGTCCAACAACCGGACCGTCGCAAGATTGTATGAATGGGCCAGCGCATCCCGCAAACTCACCATGCCATGGAACTTCTTCCCGTAGTTCTCAGGCTTCCAGGTTTTCTCCTCCAGCTCCTGCTCGTAGACAACCGGTGCATCGAGGATGACCGACGCAGGGCTCATTCCGTGATTCAGGGCCGCCGCATAGATGATCGGCTTGAAGGCCGACCCCGGCTGACGACGGGCCTGGACGGCACGATTATATTCACTGCGACCAAAATCGTACCCGCCAACCATGACCCGAATGGCACCCTTCGCCGGATCAAGCGCAATCAACCCTCCCTCGACCAGGGGCGTCTGCTCCAGCTGGACGTATACGAGATCCCGCTCTAGCTTCTTCACCACCACCTCGACGACGTCACCGGGCTTCAGTACCTGTTTGAGGTTTGGATTGACGACGACATCTTTCGCCGTATCCGGTCCGGTCAGGCGACGCTTCGCCCAGGCCATATCGTCGAACAGAAGCCTCGCCACCGTTGATCCAACCTGCACCACAAAATGATCCTTCGCCACTTTCGTGACGAACCCCTCGCGATAGTCCCCTGCCTTGAGAGTCTGACCCGTGGTCGCGGTAACAGCGGGAGTAACCGGCGCATCCACGTCCACCGTTCGAAGCGGGCCTCGCCACCCTTGCCGCTTATCCATTTCGCGCAAGCCGGCCGCAAAAGCCACTTCAGCAGCTCGCTGCATCTCCATGTTCAAGGTCGTAAATACTTTCAGCCCGCCCTTATACACCAGCGCTTCGCCGTACTTGGCGATCAACATCTGTCTGACATATTCCACAAAGTAGGGCGCCGCCTGTTCACCGCCGGGCCGTCTGAAATTGAGTGTTTCGGCCACCGCCTCTTCACGCCCTGCCGCGGTGAGAAACCCGGCCTCTTCCATCCGCGCCAATACATGTTCTTGTCGCTTCTTCGCTCGGTCATAGGCTTTGAACGGCGAGTAATGGTTGGGAGATTTCGGGAGACCTGCCAGAAAGGCGGTCTCCGCAATCGTGAGAGCTGAGAGATCTTTTCCGAAATAGGTTTGGGCCGCCGAGGCAATACCATAGGCGCCTTGCCCGAAGTAAATCTGATTCAGATACAGTTCGAGAATTTTATCCTTCGTCAGGACCAATTCCATCTTGTACGCTAGAATCAACTCACGGACTTTGCGATCGAAGGTGCGCTCGGATGAAAGAAACAGGGACCGTGCCAGTTGCTGGGTAATCGTGCTGGCCCCCTCGACCTTGCTCCCTCGACGGAGGTTCGTCCAGGCCGCACGGAGCATGCCGATGTAGTCGAGTCCTGGATGTTCAAAGAACCGGACATCCTCGACGGCGATGACTGCATGACGAAACCCTTCTGGAATTCCCGCCAGAGGGGTCTGGATGCGACGCTCAATGAAAAATTGACCGATGCGCTGCTGGTCGCTCGAATAGACCTGCGTGACCAGGCTGGGTTGATACGTCTCTAGCTGGTCCAATGGGGGGAGGTCATTCGCGAGGTGCCACACGAAACCGCCGACGGCTACGCCCCCCAGCAAGGCCACCACCCCTAAGCTGAGAAATGCGATCTGCCACCACCGCCATGACCGACATGGCGGTGAGTGACGAGGCTCATACTGACTAGGCATCTGACGATCCATCATAATTACGCGGGGTTATCTTGCGAAAACACTCGCCTCCCTGGGAAAGAGGCCGAAGTCACCATACCGTGGAGGCCCTCAAAACTCAAGCCTGCGGCGGCACCCATTGCTCCCCTGCATCTTCTGCCCTGCATCGCTTGTACCGGACAGCATGCTTCGGGTATACTGTCCCACGGCGCCTGGATTCCCGGGCGCTTTTTTTTGGAGCATGCAGGACTACCATGGACCAGACAGCCACCTCAGAATCTCCCGTCGTTAACGAGATCGCTCCCAAGGGGCGCCGAAGCGACATTCGAAATATCGCCATTATTGCCCACGTCGACCATGGCAAAACGACCTTGGTTGACGCGGTGCTCCGACAGACCCACGTCCATCGCAAGATCGACGACATGGGCGAGCGGATCATGGACTCGATGGACCAGGAGCGGGAACGTGGGATTACGATTCGAGCCAAAAACGCCAGTGTCATCTACAAGGGCGTAAAAATCAATATCGTCGACACCCCAGGCCATGCCGACTTCGGCGGTGAAGTCGAGCGGACCCTGCGCATGGTGGACGGTGTCCTCATCTTGATCGACGCAAAAGAAGGCCCCATGCCGCAAACGACCTTCGTATTGCGGAAAGCGCTCGCGCTCGGACACAAAGCCATCGTCGTCATCAACAAGATCGACCGGCCGGATGCCGTCATCGACGATGTCGTGAATCGAACCTTCGACTTGTTTGTTCATCTCGGTGCGACCGACGAACAGCTGGATTTCCCCATTGTCTACACCGCTGCGATCAAGGGCACGGCAACCAACGACCTCGCGAAGCCCGGCACGGACATTTCACCCCTCCTCGACACCGTCCTGGAGAAGATCCCCGCACCGGCGATCAACGCCGAAGCGCCATTGCAGATCCTGATTCTTTCACTGATCCAGGACCTCTACAAAGGCAAGATGGGAGTGGGAAAGATTCAATCCGGCTCGATCGCCCGCCGACAAAATGTGGTCGTACTCGGAAAAAATGGCACCAAGTTCCCCGGGAAAGTGTCCGACCTCGCAGTCTACTCCGGCCTTGACCGCACGGACGTCGAACGAGCCGAGGCGGGAGAAATCGTCGCGGTGGCAGGCTTGGACGAGGTGAGCATCGGTGATACCATTGCCGACGCAGAAAGCCCCGTCGCATTGACCCGCGTGACGGTCGACGAGCCGACCGTCCAAATGACCTTTTCCGTGAACAATAGCCCGTTCGCCGGACGGGAAGGTAAGTATCTGACCTCACGGCATTTGCGCGATCGCCTCTTCAAAGAACTCGAAACCAACGTGTCGTTGCGCGCGCAGGAGACGGATAGTGCGGATAAGTTCCTTGTGGCAGGCCGCGGCGAACTACATCTCGGCGTCCTGATCGAAGCGATGCGCCGGGAAGGCTACGAACTGCAAGTCTCACAACCGGAAGTCATCGTCCACCGGGACGGGGACAAAGTCCTCGAACCGTATGAGGAGCTGACGATCCAGGTGCCAGAAACGTATCAAGGCGCCGTGATCGAAGAGCTGGGCAAACGCCGTGGTGAGTTGCGCCATATGCGGCTCATCCATTCCGACGCCGGACCGAGTGAAATGCACCTGGAGTACCATATCCCCACCCGCGGGATTATGGGACTCAAGAACCTCCTGGTGGCCAAAACGCGCGGCACCATCATCATGCACCATGTCTTTGCCGCCTACGAACCGATGGAGCAGCGAGACCTCTCGGTGGCGACACATGGATCACTCGTCGCATGCGAAGACGGAGCCAGCACCGGCTATGCCATCTTCATGACTCAAGATCGAGGGACCATGTTCATCGGTCCAGTCGTGGATGTCTATCGCGGAATGGTCGTCGGCGAAAACAGCCGTGACGAAGACATGGACGTGAACGTCTGTAAAGAAAAACAGCTGTCCAACATGCGTGCGTCGGGAACCGATGAGGCCTTGGTCCTCACGCCGCCACGGGAAATGGGCTTGGAGTTCGCACTCGAATATATTGGCCCGGACGAACTGATTGAGGTGACGCCGAAGAGCCTGCGTATTCGTAAAAAGATCCTCAACTCGGATGAACGCCGCAGGGCCAAGAAGTCCAGCAAATAGCCGCAGCGCCACGATGAGGATCAGAAAGAAAACGCCCAAACCCTCTGCTCGCCGCCCTCCGCTCTACTTCGTCGGCTATCGGGGGACTGCACCGGCCACCGACGAACTGAAGATCTGGTACGACCGGGAATATGGCGGCCCCCTGACCATTCGCCACGAAGCGGGCTCAGCAGAATCCTGGCATGCCACTCACGGCCCCTGGTCGGCCCATGTCGTGATGCCTCTGCCGATGAGCCACGTGGCAGACGTGATGAAGCAATTGGCCTGGGAGCACGACGTGATGGGGGCGGTCGCGCCCTCCCTCGCATCCCCGCGAGACATGCCGGACATGATTCTCTTTGCCGCACGACTCGCCCGGGGTCTCACGCTCCTCACGCAAGGCACGGCTCATGACATCACCACCAACCAGTACGTGAACCCATCGGATTGGCAGAATCGCCCCCTCGCCCACTTCGACGTAAGCGATCACATCCCAATTTTGCAGGAAGACCATGAGCCGAGCCATCGAAGCCGGTGTTATACCCTCGGCCTCAGTAAGTTCGGGGTGGATGAACTTGAAATGTTTCTCTCCCCTGGTCTCCCAGACCAGCCTATACGTGACCTCCTCCGGGAAACGGCAGACGAATTAACCAGGACCGGACAGTCTCCCAAAGTCGGAAGCCGCATCCGTGTAGAACCCTCGGGTCAGAATATTGAAATTGCCAACCACCGCACCGCCGCACCAGCCGGTCGTATGCTTAGCTTTCGAGAAATCAGAACTTCGTCATAGTTTTTCTGCTTTATCGAGTACTTATAGGTCGCCAGGGCCAGCCATAGGCCTTCAGGACCGTTGACAAGGTTTCAAGCCGCACGGTACAAAAATACAGACGAATGTGTCAGAGGCCGGACTAAACCCAGTGAAGGAGGCATCCAGATGAGCGACGTAGCAGCAGAAATTAAGGTTGGCGATACCGCGCCGGATTTTGACTTAAAGGATCAGGACCAGAAGGACGTGAAGCTGAGCGACTACCGCGGCAAGAAGAATGTCGTGCTCTGCTTCTACCCTCTGGATTGGAGCCCGGTCTGTCAGGGCGAGAACAAGTGTCTGACCGACGACTTCCCCAAGTTCCAGTCGGCCAATGCGGAATTGTTCGGCGTCAGCTGCGACAGCTTCTTTTCGCACAAGGCCTGGGCTGACTCCATGGACCTCAAGCACCGCCTGTTGTCGGACGTGCACCGGACCACGGCGAAGGCCTACGGTCTCTACTTTGAGCCATTGAACTGCTCAAAGCGTGCAACCGTCATCGTGGACAAGAACGGTAAGGTCGCCTACGCGAAGGTGCAAGAGATCAAAGTGGCGCGGGAAGACAAGGACATCCTCGCGGCTCTCGCGAAGCTGAGCTAGTTTCCTTCACAAAAGGGGAGGCGCTTCTTAGTGGCCTCCCCTTTTGTTTCTTTTCAGACGGGGGTGGACTCGTGGCAGGAACAGTCGAAGACGTCAGAGACGAAAACTATAAGGAATTCACCGACGCGCCCGCCGCGATTGTCGCCTATGGCCTCGCGACCTGTGAGCCATGCAAGACCTACGACCCAATCCTGGAAGAGACCGCCGCCAAGTTTCCCGGCGTGAAAGTCGGCAAAGCGAAGATGCATGTCCCTGGCCGATGCCGAGAGATTAAAAAGAGCCATACCTTCGAAACCTACCCCACAACGCACTTCTTTGCACATGGCAAACTGCTCCTTACCCGTGAAGGTGTCGTCGAGCCAGCGGAGCTCACCTCGTTGATTTCAGACCATCTGCTCCAGTAGTCGCACCGTCCCTTCATCGAATTCAGCTCACTTCGTCCGAAAATCGTCGATCTTCTTGACTCACTCAGGACTTGTAGTAAGGTCGAGAGGCCGTGGTGACATGGGGCATGGATCGCCTGCACCATAGCTTGTTTCGAGATAGCGCATATGGGCTCTCCATCACAGACGACCGATCATCCGCGCTACGACCCGCAGGTTCTGTTGAACTCACAACCGGTGATCGTCACGGTCATCGACCCCTCGAATCACCAGATCCAGTTCCAGAATGACACAGGCCTCAAGAAGTACGGCGATCTCGCCGGAACCTCTTGCCATGACAAACTTATCGGCTGTCCCTCCCCCTGCTCCTTCTGCCGCATGCCAGAAGCCCTGACCTCGAATGCCGTCGTTTCCAGCGAAATACCGCTCCCAGGAGATAAGTTTCTCCTCGTCCATTGGTCCAAAGCTTCCACCGCCGATGGGCAGACCCACGTGATTGAAACGATCGTCGATATCACCGAACACAAACGAACGGCCGCGGCGCTGCACCAATCTCAAAAGATGGAAGCGGTGGGACGATTGGCGGGCGGCATTGCACATGACTTCAACAACCTTATGATGGTCGTGATCGGACATGCCCAACGCCTGCTGCAGCAACTGGGAACCCACCCGGCCCGTCAGGAGCTAGAAATGATCAGCCAGGCCGGCTTGAGGGCTGCAGCGCTGACCAAGAAGCTGCTTACGTTTAGTAAGAGGCAGGTGTTCGAGCCGAAAGAATTACCGATCAATCAAGCCATCCGCGAGTTAGAAGATATTCTTCAGAGGCTGATCGGGGCGCAGATTCAGATGGTCGTCGTGCTCCATCCCCGGACAGGTCATGCGCTGGTCGATCCCGTGCAACTCGAGCAAGTGATCATGAACCTCGTCTTAAATGCCCGCGATGCCATGCCGGACGGTGGCCTCATCAATATCGAGACGGATAATATCGATTTAGACGAGCAATTCTCGAACTCGCACCCAGGCTCCACGCCTGGTCCCTACGTCAAGATTATGGTGCGGGACACAGGATGCGGAATGGATACGGGAACATTGACCCACATTTTCGAACCATTTTTTACGACAAAAGGCCCGGAGCAGAGAGTTGGGCTCGGGCTAGCCACCGTTTATGGGATCGTCAAGCAAAGCCAGGGCTATATCGACGTCACGAGTGAACCGGGGCGAGGCTCGCATTTTACCGTGTATCTCCCACGTATAGGACAGCCTGCCGTCGAGGCTGAGACACCTCAGGCAGGAAAACCAGCCCTCGCACCACAAGATACGATTCTCGTTGTAGAGGATGAGGAAGGCATCAGAAATTTGATTACGACGGTCCTGCAGGACCAAGGCTACCAGGTGCTGGCAGCAGGTGATGGGATTCAAGCCTTACAGGGCCTGCAAATGCTCAAAGGACAATGTTCTCTCGTCATTACCGACGTCATCATGCCTCGGATGAAAAGCTCCACGTTTATCGAAGGTGTCCATGCGATGCGGCCCGAGGCCAAGGTACTCTATATGTCCGGCTACGCCGGCGACACCCTTCAGGCCAACGGGGTACAGGACGACATGCCCTTCCTGCCAAAGCCCTTCCTGCCCACCACGCTCATCGAGAAAGTCCAAGAACTCCTGCAGACGGCTCAGCCATGCTGATCGCTGAGTCACACCATTACGCTTGAACGCGGTGGCCCATGCCCTGTGGTCCGTCTCATTACTTCACGAACCCAGACCGTGTCTTCGAGCAATGCTCGTGGAAGATGAGCCAAAGGGGGCCATCCTTGCGCAAGAGGGCGGTACATTGTCCGGAGTCCTGGGCTTCGAATTCGCCTTTTCTGATCGCCTGAAACACATAGTCGTAGGTCGCCCAGGCTGAGGGACCTGTTATCCGGACTTGCAGGTTCGACACAGCGCCGATAAACCGCATGGTACTGCCCTTGTCGAGCTCAGAATCATAGTCCGACAACCACTTTTCGATGGAGTCACGGCCCTCCGTCTCGCCATCCTGAATACCGACGTAGTCCTTGGTATAGAGCTTCAAGACGGATTGTTTGTCTCTGGTTTCTGAGAAAGTCGCCGCGGCCATGGCGGCATCCTTGACGGTCCTCTCGATCGCCTCCCCTTCTTCGGCAGACCTGGCGACCACCGGCCACGAGAGGCACAGCATCAACAGCCCAAAAATCAGACGTATCTTCATAGAACGCCCCAATCGAACGAACGCAGCCCGGTCAGCCTGCAAATTCGAAGAACAAGTCCCGAGACTGCACGAGACGTACGTTCGAGAGTCTGCCCGCTGAAAGAGAGGAAACCAGTTGCTTCCAGATATGCTCGACCAGTTGCTCACCGGTCACGACCTGAGTCCCGATGGCCTGACGAAGGTCCTGGTGGTCAAAGGCCTGCACGACTTTCTCCTGGACCAAACGGTTGAGCGCCCCGATGTCGGTCACCATACCGGTCACGGCATCGATGGCGCCATGGACCGTCACGAAGCAGTCCCACTCGCGTCCCTGGTTGCCATCCTGCACCGCCGTAAACGAGTAGCGCCTGGTCACACTGGCGACGTCGAGCCCGGCCTCGGCAGTCACCTCAGCATAGAGGTCTTCGTCCTCATATAAGCGAATCGTGTGGAGTGTGCCGATGTCCTTCTGCAGTTCCAATTTGCTCCAAAGGAGGCGTGCCAGGTTTTCTGACGTAGGAATCCTGTCCGTAAAATACGACATGTCAAGATTCAGGTTCTTATGGTCGAACTCCTCCAGCACATCGAGCAAGACCCGCTTCAAGTCGAAGAGATTCACAACCATGCCGGTCTTCGGATCCACCTCACCCAAGACCGTCACCTCGACCATGTAGTTATGTCCATGCGCAGGCGGGTTGTAACAGAGGCCGAACACCGCACGGTTCTTGGCCTCATCCCAGCCCGCTTTGATATACCGATGCGCCGCCGCAAACTCGATGCGTTTCGTCAGTAAGACAGATGCCATACTACCTCAAATCCTTAAGCCATTCTTCACGCATACTCCCGGGAACAGACGTATCAGCCTGGTATTCGCAATGGTGTACCGTCAATGTGACCGGCACATGTAGATCGGCAAACGACGCGATCATCGATGCGGTCGGCCTAAACCGCACAAAATGCACGGCGCTGATTTTCGTTTCATGACTGTGCCCACCCTCGAACTCCCCGAAGACATGCTCAGTCCCGGCGTGCATCGCGATTTTTTCGCCGTGATCGAGCCCCATGAACATGTCGAGCCATTCCTTCATCCGGTCCGGCTCCGTAATCTCAATCATGAGCGTGGCGCTCAACTCGCCGGCTCCGGGCATGAGGGCATTATAGACGTCCAATTCTTCTTGGACTTTGTGGGGATCGAGGATCTGTTCGACTCGAATCATTTCCTGAGTCTGAAACCGTAAGGTCTCGCGATTCTCAAAGACGAGTGTGATGAGCGGCCCGACAGAAATCCTGCGCCGCTGCTTGAGCGCGATGATCTGTGAGCGAAAGGGCTCCCGCTGCTGCTCATAGGCCGCGGCAGGCAAGAGGTCTTGAGACGTTAAGAGGTTCATGATTTCAATCCATAGGCATCGCGCACGATTTGAATCGGATGTTTGGTCGACCTGCCGCCGGCATGAGCCATCGCGCCGGATTGATCCAACTGCAATCCTGCCAGCGGACAATCGGAGGCGATCAAATCCGCCGGAGCCTCTTCAATCACGCGAACGGCCTTTTGCGCAATCAGCATCGATAGAGGAAAGAACTCTGTCTTGGCGGACCAGGAGCCATCGTGGCCGGAACATTTCTCAATCACCTCGACCTGCGCACCGGCACATTCCATCAGTTCCTTGGATTTGAATCCGATGTTTTGATCCCGCAGATGGCACGGCACCTGATAGGCGACCCGCCCGGGATTCTGCTGAAAGTCGTTAGCCAATGCGCCCTCTCTCTTCATCTTCATAAGGTATTCGCAGACGTCGAACGTCCGTTCCGCCACACGCCGCACGTCAGGGCCACCGACGATCTCAGGATATTCCCGCTTCCACATCAGACTGCAGCTGGGCACCGGCACGACAATCTCGTACCCCTTTTCAACCCATGGCAGGAACGACGCGACATTCGCCGAAGCGGCCTGCTGAATCGCGGCTGTATCTCCAATATCGAACGAGGGCATGCCGCAACAACGCTGTTCGGGAATCACGACATGTACGCCGTTTTTTTCGAGGACTTGAATTGTCGCTTTTCCGACGTCAGTCGCTTGATAGTTGACCAGACAGCTCCCAAAGAGCGCAACCTTCCGCGGCGCGGAGGCGGGAATCTGTGCCGCCCCTCGGCGCTTCCACCAATGGGTAAAGGTCTCCGCAGCAAAAGGCAGGACCTGCCGATCCCGATGCACACCAACGAGCGGCTCCGTCGCTACCCGAATGAGCCGAAGGCCTAACAGCCAATTGGCAACCGGCGCCATCAGGCTCCCAAGGGTGCCGATGACATCCGTCTTGATCAAGAACCAATCGCGCCAGCTCACCCCGCGCGTCGTAGCCAGATGCTTCTTCCAGGCAATCATCAAGCGGGGAAAGTCGAGTCCATACTGATGCGGCGGCGTATAGGGACAGTGGTTGTAGCACAGTTTACAGTAATAGCATTCGTCAACAACCCGGGTATGATCAGTGGCCGTCAACTTGGCGACGTCGCCCTCATACCGGTCGATGCCGTCCAGCAGCGTGTTGAAGGAGGGGCAGAGATTGAAACAACGCCGACAGCCATCGCAGACTTCGTAAATGCGCTGCGTGTCTTTCTGGAGCTGTGCAGGATCGATAGGATTGAGCAGGCTCAGACCATTCACGGTGTACATTGTCTCCTGTGACGTCTTCTAATTACAAGATCGGAAAACACAAAGGGTGAGCTGGAATATTCCCAGCCCACCCCCGTGATGTCGCACATAGAAAAATGCTAGAGCTGCTTCAGACTGTCGAGTCCCTTTGTGAAACGATTTGCATGGGACCGCTCCGCCTTGGCAAGTGTCTCGAACCATTCGGCCAGTTCAGCGAATCCCTCGTCCCGAGCCGTTTTGGCCATACCGGGATACATCTGGGTATACTCATAGGTTTCGCCCTCAATCGCCGACTTCAGGTTGGCTTCGGTATTGCCGATCGGCACTCCGGTCGCCGGATCGCCGACCTCCTTCAAGAAATCCATGTGCCCAAAGGCATGGCCAGTTTCCGCCTCGGACGTATCGCGGAACAGACCGCCGATATCAGGAAAGCCCTCGATGTCCGCCCGCCGGGCGAAGTAGAGATAGCGCCGATTGGCCTGGGACTCACCGGCAAAGGCCCCCTTGAGATTGTCGTGGCTTTTGGTTCCCTTCAAACTTTTCCCCATTGCGTCCTCCTCCATATGCTAAGAATTCGAACCGTCACCGCAATCGTACCACTCTCTCCTCGCTGAATAACATAGCTATCCTCGCGGGATCAATGGTCCGTAGCGGTCTCCTACCCAGCCAACCGATACTGCGGCAATGCCGACGCCATCTCAGCCAAGGACTTATACGCCTGATCTTTAGCAGACAAAATCGGGGTGGTTACCGGCCAGGGAATGGCAAGGGCCGGATCGTTCCAGATGATCCCCCGCTCGTCGCTCGGTGCATAATAGTCCGTGCACTTATAGAGAAACGAGGCACGGTCGCTGCCCACGCAGAATCCATGCGCACATCCAGGCGGCACATACACTTGGCGTCGATTCTCCGCCGAGAGCTCGACTCCATACCATCGGCCAAAGCTCGGCGACCCCTTTCGAATATCCACCACGACGTCGTATACGGCTCCTTCCGTCACCATCACAAGCTTCCCCTGGGCATGGGGCTCTTGATAGTGGAGCCCGCGCAACGTGCCCCGCATAGACTGTGAGTAGTTATCCTGGACAAAGGGGCCTGGAATGCCTGCGTCTGCGTACCGATGTGCATGGTACGTTTCAAGAAAGAGCCCACGAGGATCGCGAAAGACATCCGGCTCAATGAGCAATACGCCAGAAAGATCAGTCTTTGTGACCCGCACGATACTCCTCTTCTCCCTCGCGCCTGTGCGCAACGAGCACGCCTGCTCCCGCTAATCTTACCCACCTCGCTCGGCTAACCAGGCGTCGGCTTTTCGGGATCGACGATCTCAGGAGGATCAGGGTACAATTGCCCAAGCCGATCAATCAGCGGCTTCGCGGCCGGCGTACTCTCTCGGGTCGGCTCACTCACCGGATGATCCCATGTGAGGATACGAATACCGGCGTCCGCCAGTAATGAGCGGATCGTGGACAGGCAGGCTTCCAGCGTTAATTCTGTGCCTCCGCGGAGATCGAGCACACGCTCCTTGCGATCGGTCGGTGGCGCCTCCGTATGGATGAGCGACCAACAACGGTCGAAAATCTCGGCCCGGAGTTCAGCTGGCACATTCAGCGTCGTGAGATCGGCCGTGCAGAGGGCGGACACAAACAGGACGAATTGCAGATCCGGCATCCCGGGATTATGGATATTCAACGATGGCATGGCCCAGCATTATCGATGGCAAACGGCATGGAGTCAACGGGCGCAATGCCCTTGCGACCCAACAGATATCACGACTGACGGCAGAAGGAGTCTCAGAGCATGATCACGATTTCCTTAATGGGCCAATTGCAAACCGCCGATGGAGAACGGGACCTCGCCTGTGAAGTTCCTTCCCCCATGTCTGTCCGCCAGGTCATCCAGCGACAGGGCATTCAGTTACGCCATCTCCTCCAACTCATCCGCGAGAAAAAAGTGCTCGTGACCATCAATAAAAAGATCGCGAGCGATGACTCACTAGTTCAGGACGGCGACGCCATCAGGCTGGTGGGACACGATGGGATGGGTGGGACCGGGCTTGGCCCCTCACTGTAACCGGGCCACAAACTACAGGGTCGACGCCCCTCTCGGGGAGCCGACCCTATGGTTCTTCATGCAGCGTGAATGAGGCTGAAAGAAGGCGCGCGACGTCCGATCTGCGCCGGACGGTCTCCGCTTACTTCTTGCCGAGGATCGCATCCTTGGCGGCCTTGGCCACGCGGAACTTAACCACACGCTTAGCCGGAATCTTGATCGGCTCGCCGGTCTGTGGGTTCCGTCCCATGCGGGCCTTGCGATTCGCCAACACGAGCTTCCCGATCCCAGGAATCACGAAAATATTCTTCGCTTCTTTGTAAGCCAAGGCGGCAAAGTCATCCATGAGCTGGACGGATGCCTTCTTGGTCAGGCCGGTCTTCTGGGCCATATGCTCAGCAATCTGCGACTTAGTCATTGATTTAGCCATGCAATCAACCTCCTTAAAAAAACAAGATGGTGAACAACAACGAACTCGCCCCTACTTGGCCCCGCTCAGACTCGCTACACATTCGCAAACAAACAGTCGTGACGCTCTCTGTGACGAAAACCAGCGGGAGTCTATCCAAGCAATTGAAGGCTGTCAACCGGAAAAACACAGGCCAGGCGTAGGGAAACGCCTATACAGCCTCTTGCAGTTTCGAGACCAGCCATCGTACAGTACAAAGTTAGATCGTATTCGTCCGTCAATATTTTCACACCACCGGAGTCGCTAGCATGGCAAAAGAACTCCCGATTCTGCCATCGACCGCCCAACCAGACGAGGCCGCACAGGCAGAGCTGTTCCAGTATTCCCGCGTGTTTTGTCAAAAGGACAACTCGCCCCCGCTTCGTCTGCTCCTGGAATTTCTCAAGTCCCGTGGTCAGACGCCGATTGCTCCTCCGAATATGGACGACACCATGTTGGATGAATGGGCCTGGGTCCAAGTGACGCTCGGGTATGATCGCGACCGCAAGCCGATTCAGGTCCTCTGTGTCAGGGATCGAGGCACCTATCAAGACGTCTTCGACAAAGAAAAGGCGCAATTCCTGGATCTCGTCTCCGCTCACGACGATATCGAAGCAAGCCTCGTACGCGAGTACATCGAGCGCGCGCGATTCGTGCTCACCACTCGATTTGTTGAAAACGATATGACCGATGAGGGCTATGACTTCAACGGTTGGATTTTAGAGTTCTACCAAGAACAATGTAACGGCATCGTCCAGATCGATAACCAAGGCTTCTACTCACCCAAGGGCGACCTGATCCTCGATCTCTCCGTTAAAGTGGAATAAGCCGCCGTGGCAGGTCCAACGCAGCCTAACCCTGCTCCTCTATACCAACACACTGCCCATTGGTTCGACCGGGCCACTGCCGCACTGCTCGGTGAAGTGCCCTGCCGACTCGGCTGCACCAACTGTTGCATCGGTCCCTTTCCCATTACCCTCCTCGACGTCCAAACGCTCCAACAGGGACTGCCCAGCCTCTCCCAGGATCAACGCCTGCGTATCGAGCAGCGTGCCATCGAACAGACTGCCGCAATGGAGGCCGCCTTCCCACAACTGACCCGTAGCGAGCTGCTCGACAATTGGTCCGATCTGGAAATCGACCGACTGGTCACAGCGTTTCACCACTATCCCTGTCCAGCACTCGAACTGGACGGTCGTTGTGGCATCTATCAACATCGCCCCCTGGTTTGCCGATCCATGGGCATCCCGACAGAAAGTCGCGGTCTCGCCCATGGCGCCTGCGAAGTCCAAACATTCATCCCGATTTTGCGACTCCCCTCCTCATTCCGAGAGGAAGAAAATCGCTTGCTGCAGGAAGAAACTCTCGCGCTGGATGCCCTTCGCCTCGCCACGGGATCAACGGGAGAAGAAGTGCTCCTGCCCTACGGGTTCTTAGCCGGACAGAGACAAGAAGGTTCGTAAGAGTACTGCTAGACAGGGGCTAAAACCCTGTGCTAATGTCTCAAACCTTGGTTGCGGGAGCGCCTGTAGCTCAGCTGGATAGAGCATCAGCCTCCGGAGCTGAGGGCCACAGGTTCAAATCCTGTCAGGCGCACCAGCAAACAGGCAAGGGACAGTCGCCGCACATAGATATCCGCCACGTACATACCCGGTGGGCCGTTAGCTCAGTTGGTAGAGCAGCTGACTCTTAATCAGCGGGCCGTAGGTTCAACCCCTACACGGCCCACCAAATAAATCAATCACTTCTAACTCTCTATCCTCCTTTCCTTCCTCTATCATCCCCGGTTTAATCACGGTTCCATGTGCAATCAGGGCCTCATTCAGGCCATTTCCACCTACTTGATTGACCCCCTGGACCTTGGATTGAGGCTGCTCAATCCCCTTTGCTTGTTTCCCAAATTGAGAGACCCACTCCACCACCCCCTTGAGGTGTGAGGGGC
>JBDSKU010000283.1:0-5481 GCA_039916745.1 Nitrospiraceae bacterium | reverse complement strand
TGTCTGCGATGTATAACACGTCGTTCGGCCCGACAGCCAAGCCACGCGGGTAGTAGAAGCTCCCTTCCTGTGAAGAGGGATCGCCGCCCCAACGCGCAAGAAATTTTCCGGTTTTATCGAGCTTCTGAATCGAATGGTTATCGGTGTCGGCCACGTAGATATTGCCGTCTTTGTCGAGCGTGATTCCCGTGGGCGAGCTGAACTCCCCGTCATCCACGCCTTCCCGCCCGATACACATTGCCAACAGGTAGGGCGAGGGAATCGCCATGACCTCTTTCGACTCGAGGCTCTCCCCCTTCTGCGTGACTACGGTCACAACATAGTAATAACAAGTCCCGTTGGCCAGATCGTCATGGACAAACGGACTCTGAATGCCTTCCACACAGGTGCCATTCTCTTTCGTCACCCCAATGGCGGCCTTGAAGTCATCGTCGCCGGCAATCGGACGCGTGAGATCGGAGAACTTGATCATCACGCCCTTGGTCGTCTTGAAATAGAGATTGTAGTACATGGCATCGGGAACGGAGTCCCAGGTAATAGTCACCCGGCCATTCCCCGATTTTGCGGCCACGCTCGCCGGAGCCGGAGGGAGCTCTTCTTCTTCGGCGATCGAATCACCGGCACCCCATTCTCCCTGAATTTCCTCAATGGTCAGATGCGTTCGATCAAACCGAAACATCTCGTCGAATAGCCATGCTTTAATCATTGGTGGTGCCTCGTGTGACAGGACCGGGTGAAATCGAAGAACTTCGCCTCTTTCAACAACTTAGACTGAGAACGGGAAGTCTAACAAAGGGGCTTGAGGGGAGTCAACGGGGCATATGGGGGATCCTCGACGCTCTTCGTGCTCGCGCAATGCGCGGCCGCAGAAGGCCCTCGTTGGACGCGCGCAGTGAAAGGTCAATCAGGCCCCATCCCTTAAGAAACGACGAACGAGCTTGGAGGGATCATCTGTAGCCTCGTTCGGCGGCCGCACGCAGACCAACCTGGGTGTCCTTCCAAAAGGGGGAAAGCAAGCGAGCCTGGACGGATCAAACAAACCAATAACAGTCGCTCAAGGCGTACAGTCAAGAGCAGCGAGGGCCCCGTTCGGAGAAGGTGTGGAAAAAAGAGGATAGGCTAGTACGCCCCCAGGATGCTCAAAAAGTCCGTTCAGCAGAGCCGCAGCCGATGGAAGCACCGGAGGTGTAGCCTCTCGGCTATGTTGAGGACATGCTCGAGGCGAGAACGACGCTGGCGGTTTTTTTCAGCATCCTGTTACGCCTGTTCAACCGGCTCTTCGACCGACTCTTGAAGTACCGTCTCGTTGGTCTCTACATCACAGGCCAATACAGCCTCACCTTCCATAAGATCATTCGTGACGGGAAGGTCTTCGGAATAGGACAGCTCTGACGTCTCGACCGTTAACAACGACTCATGCTCGATAGGCAGGAGCGCCTGCTCGGACTCGCCGAGTTCTTTGAATTCACGCAACGGCGGAAGCTGCGTCAGGTCTTGTAGGCCGAAATGCTCAAGGAAGAACTTGGTGGTGCCGTACATGATGGGCCGGCCGGGCACGTCTTTTCGCCCGACGATCCGCACCAGCTTACGCTCGCACAGGGTGCGTAACACACCGGACGTCTCGACGCCACGAATCTCTTCGATCTCAGCCCGCACGAGCGGCTGCTTGTAGGCAATAATGGCCAGGGATTCGAGGGCGGAGCGCGAGAGCTTTTGCGCCGCCTTCGCCTTATCCATTCGTTTCAACCAGGGCCCATACTCCTGCTTCGTCGCCAGCCGATACCCGCCTGCAATCTGCACCAGCTGAATGCCGCGCCCTTCCTGATCCAAGTCGTGCGCGAGAATATCCAGCGCCTGCACCACTTCGGCTTTTGAGACTGTCCCTAAAATAGACATCAGCCTCGCCACCGGCACCGGTTCGGGCGACACAAACAAGACGGCTTCAAGAATCGCTTTCAGTTCCCGCATGTCGATGGCAACAGCCTGGTTGTTCATCGTCGTCTCGGCGACAGCTTCCTTGCCAGTCACTGCAGGCTCCGGCACCTCGCCGCCGTCAAGAACCGGCGTGGATTCCACCAATGTCATGTCGACTGTTTCCTGTTCCACGGTTGAGCTCATGCTCCCCTCCATTCAGCATCATCTAACTCCGCCGGGTCTGGTACGAGTGAAAAGGCACGCGACACGAGGATCGGCCCAAAATGCTCCGCCTGGAATATCCGGGCTGTTCGAAGCTTCATGAGCTCCAGCAAAGCCAAAAATGTGACGATGATCACCAGCCGATGACAGGACGGTTCGAAGAGGTCGACGAAATTTACCGACTCCTGCCCTTCCAACATTTCTAAAATCGAGTTCATCCGCTCTCGAACCGTCAAATTGTCCGGCAAGATCTCCATGAAGGTCTTGCCGGGATTGCGATTCAAAATCCCCTGCAACGCATCCACGAGATCGAACAAGCTGACATCGACCATCAGCGACTCATCCGACTCCAATTCGACCGTCGGGCTCTGTTCACGACTATAGATCTCCCGCCACAGCCGCTCGTGCTCATCCAACTGGTTGGCGGCCTCTTTGAACTGCTTATACTCGAGCAAGCGCCGTACCAATTCCTCACGGGGATCCGGTCCGTCTTCCTCATCAACCGCCGTCTCATCGACGGGGAGCAGCATCTTGGACTTAATCTGAATCAGGGTCGCGGCCATGACGAGAAACTCCCCTGCGACCGTCAGGTTGAGGTCTTCCATCGCCTCAATATAGGTGAGGTATTGCTGGGCAATCAGGTGGATGGGAATGTCATAGATATTGATCTCGCTCTTCTTAATCAGATGGAGCAAGAGATCGAGAGGCCCCTCGAAGTTCTCGATGCGAACCTGGTAGGGCAATTCGGTTTGTTCGGTGTCGTCTGAGTGGTTATCCACAAGCGGACTTATACCAGCTTTGGGGGAGGCGGAGCAAGCCTCCATCTATTAGTAGTGGTCGCGGGGAGAAACCGCCACCTTCACCGCGAACGAATTAGATAGGCGATCAGCATGGCACTGAAGATCAGGAGGGAGAGGATGATCGCATACTGCACGGTCTGATTTTCGAGCCCCAGGGGGGCCTGTCCGGATGCCGATCTGGTCGCTCGGGTAAACAGCGGCCCCTGTTCGAAAAAGACTTTGGAAAAGTCCTCTCGCCCTTTGAACTTCGCATCGGAAAAATCTGCCGTCGATCGGAACGTCGCCCGGCGGAAATAGGCGTCCCCCTCGAACAGGGTAAAGGTAAAGAAGGCCTCCCGGTCGAACGTGGCTTCAGAGAAATCCGCCAAGCCCTGGAACCGGCTTCCCGAAAACCCGGTACCCAACTTGAAATAGGTACGCGACAGATTGACATCCTTTTCGAAGACCACTTCCAAGAACTCCACCAGTCCATTGAACCCCGATTGCTGGAATGTCACCGGCCCGTGAAAGACAGATCGATGGAATCGCGTATGGGGGCCAAAGGCCGTCTTCTCCGCAAAGAGATCGCGCAGAAATCGCCCCTGCACAAAATAGCTCTCTTGCAAGAACACCGCACCTGACAACGTCACAGGCTGCACGAACAGAGACTGTGAGAGATCCACGATCTGCTCGAACTTGGTCCCGCTGAACGTCACAGGCCCCTTCACCACCAGCAGCCCTTGCCTCGATTGGTGCCTAATCGCTCCGCGCACCACCGAATTGACGATCGTCATGGAACCGGCGATCACGCGGATCTCCCGCCCCTGCAGTTCCTTCATCCCCTCAAGCTCGGACGGCAACGGACCGACGGGCAATGTATCCAGCGACAGGTCGCCGCGAACCACCACCCCTGAGAGATCGATGCCCTTCCCCTCCTTGAGCGCCTGGAGCAGCTGCGTCGCATCCACAGCACGCGCCTCTCGCTCCGGTTCTGTGCAGTCCGCGCCCAGATGCAGCATGAACGCTGCTCCTGGCCCTGACGCAGACTGCGCCACCGAACAGTTTGACGCCACGGCACCGATCGGCAGCCCGAGAAGAGCCATTCCGGCCACTATGATCCCTACACATATCCGATTCATCATGCAGGCCCTTATACGGAATGCCACGGCCCAACGCAAGACAAGAACCGCTGAATGACTGTACGGCTCAATAGGAATTGCTACACTTTCACGAGTGGATAGACAGCAACCACACCACCCTCACGCTATCGTATGGGGATACCGATGACGCCTCGCTATATTGCCGTGACCTACACCCTAGTCCTCACCCTTCTCTGTGGAGCCCCTGGCCCGATTCTGGCGGATACGATCATTGAGCTCCCAGTCCTGGCGGCGATTCGTCAGAACAATCTGGGCGTATTCGAGATTCTCATGATGTGGTGGGATAAAAAACCCGACCCGAATCCCATTCAACTGCAATGGCTCCTTGCCGGTGTGCGACTGGGCGATACCCATTTAGGCGCCATGGCTCAGGCCTTTACCTATGCCGTCGAACGTACGCCCTCGATCCAGCATAGTGGGACCGTCTCTGTACAAGGGGTTGCCTATCGGCCCACCGGCAGCGACGGACCAAGCGCTGGCGCAGCGATGGCAGTTGGATTCATGGCCCTATTCAAGGGCGACCGCATTCAGCGAGGCATTGCCTTGACCGGAACCATTGAGCCGGGAGGACAGATCGGCCCAGTGGGCAGTATTCCGGATAAGATTCGCGCCGCCGCACGAGAAGGGTTTCGCACCGTACTTGTTCCGCGCGGGCAGATTCACGATGCGCAATGGAATCTGAACGAATTGGGACTTCAGCTCAATGTGACGGTGAAGGAGGTCGACACAATCGATGAGGCATACTTGCTCATGACAGGCCAACGAATCTAAATCAGGATGCTGAACAAGTCCGCCAGCTTCGTTCTCGCATCGTTCAGACCCTCAACATACCCTACGGGTAGGCCTCGGCTCTTCACTCGCTACGGCCTTGCTGAGCAGTCTTTTGAGCAGCCTGCTACGCCGTCGCTCCCTGCATGATTGCGGCATACTCCGCTTGCGTCAACCGATGCATGCCCAACGTTAACCGTCGACTGAGTTCTGCCTGATCGGGAATCTGCAGCACGTTGAGCAAGAGAGGTTGACTCACAGCGGATGGGCAAGCCAACCGACGCACTCCGTCGATTCGCACAAAGCCAAATCTGGCCTCCGTTCTCAACTCATCGCTGAGAAATGCGTCCAACGCGGAGAAGTCCAACACGGGAGAGAGAATCTGAAACTCAGCACAGAGCCCGACCTTCAACACATACACCAACCCACGAGACTCTATATCAAGGTAGGTCTGGAGATTCGTCCGGATTAGTCCGGTGCAGAGGCCCCAGAGACCATGCCCGAGTTGCAGCTCGGCACTTTCCTCCGAGGTGCGTTCTCGCAAGGCCCCGGCCACGAACAAAAAATAACTCATTGGAAGTTCTTCGCGGAAGATTCAGCGGGAGGATGATTCACATGGGAAACGGACGCCGTGAGAC
>JBDSKU010000282.1:0-6590 GCA_039916745.1 Nitrospiraceae bacterium | reverse complement strand
GGCTAAGCTCGATAGAGAGCTGCTGCTGGAAATTCACGATGATGGTCAGGGCATCGCGCCGGAGAAATTCATTGCTGCGACGTCATTGGGCCTGTTAGGGATGCGCGAGCGAGCGGGCGCCGTCGGGGGGACTCTCCAGATTATCGGTCAACCGGGGCGGGGCACGACCGTGACGTTGCGATTACCCTGCGAGTAAGCAGAACACACCCGTATGGGGAGAACGTGCTGAAACTTCTGATAGCCGACGACTTTCCGCTATTTCGGCGGGGGGTGAAAGAACTGCTGACTGACGGCCTCGGGGAGATCACGGTCGGCGAATGTGGCAACTCGCATGATCTGCTGGAGCTGGTCCGGCGTAAGAAATGGGATGTGGTGATCCTGGATATTACGATGCCCGGAAGCACCGGGACAGGGACGCTCAAGTCGCTGAAGGCCGAATGCCCGAAGCTCCCGGTTATTGTACTGAGCATGCATCCAGAGGATCAGTACGCTGTCCGCATGTTCAAGGCCGGCGCGGACGGGTATCTGACAAAAGCCAGCGCGCCCGAGGAACTCGTGAAGGCCATCAGGAAGGTACTCGGCGGAGGGCAGTATGTCAGCCCCTCGTTGGCAGAAACGTTGGCGATGACGCTCAAAGCCAGCACCGGAGGTATGGCTCATGAGCACCTGTCAGACCGTGAATATGAGGTCATGTGTCTCATCGCATCGGGGAAAACGGTCTCTGAAATCGCAGAGACGGTGCACCTCGGCGTGACGACCATCAGTACCTATCGAGCGCGCATCCTTGAGAAGATGAATTTCAAGAATAACGCCGAACTCACCCGTTACGCACTTAAACGCGGACTTGTCAGCTGACCAGCGGTTCCATTCTCCTCCACGCGGGCTGCATCAATAATACAACTACATCCATTTTTCTGTCGTTCAAACCACGACAGAATTATCGAACTGTTGCCGATGGTGCCCCACACGTCAAGACAGTATAAAACACGCGAACATATCGGGAGCCGATATTATCTTACGGGAGTGAGAGAAGGTCGGGACGTACCAGGGAGGGATCTATGATGTATGCACAGGATGTCGATCAGGCGATTCTCCAGGATCTCACGGCTCACGGGAGCTGTCAGGTCGAGGACATGGTCGAGCGGCTGGGAGGATTCACCTGGAATCAGGTGTTCTCGGCCATCGACCGGTTGAGCCGAGACGGGACGCTGGCACTTCAGCGCCCTGCCCGATTCGGATATGAAATTTCGATCACCTCAGGGCGGAAGAGGATGCCGGAAGCGGGGGTATATCGATGAAAGCACAAAAACGGCAGTGTTGGAATCGAAAGAAGCCGCAAGGGTGGACCAAAGGATCAGAGGTGACGCGCGTGGCTCAACGGATGGAGTCGGGGCTCCAATTCCGATGTCTTCTCACCCGGACCGCGTCGATCCACTGTGAGCGGTGTCATGGCTTGATGTACCGGATTCTGTTGCGGGATTGGGGGGGAAGTCGAGGACAGGATGGTTGTGATGCCCTGCAATGTATCGCCTGTGGGGACATCATCGATCCGGTGATTATGAGGAATCGGCGACGTGTCAGGCAACTGCCTATGATCCGTCGAAGGGCTCGTGAAGGGCGGCCTCGGGTGTGATGGTCCTGCGATCCGGACGGGGTGCGGGGGACACCCGCAGTCGGATGGAAGAGAAGGGAGGGAACCATGAGGCCGATAGTGGCGATGTGTTGTTTCTGCGAAAAAGTTCGTGACGACACAGGGACTAAACCAGGCGAGGGCCTGTGGCAGAATTTCAAACTCTATAGGGCCTCCCACATGCTCAGGCCGGAGGAGGTGATGTTCTCTCACACGTATTGTCCGGCCTGTCTCTCGTATTACAGGAATTCTCTGACGTCACCAAAGGGGGCGAGTTATGGACCGGGGATAGAGAGGGGGGGATGATGGATTCACAAATGTCTAACCGGATCTGGTCGATCGTCCAAGCCGGAGGCGATGATGGCGGTATCGGAGCGTTCGTTCAGCGCTGGCTTGGTTGTCCTAAGCCGAAACAGTATTGCGCCTTTGTTGGAGGGCGATCACCATTCCAGCATACCCTTGACCGAGCAGCCAGACTGTCTCGGCGCGAGCGCATCGTGACCCTCATCGCCCGCGAGCACCAGCGAGAGGCCTGGCCCCAGCTCGATGGACGGACAGGAGGTACAGTTCTGCTGCAGCCGAAGAATTGCGATACGGCCGCCGGTATCTATTTGCCCCTGACCTATGTCCGGGCCAGGGATCCCAAGGCGACAGTGGTGTTCTATCCTTCGGACCATTTCGTGTACCCCGAACATCGGTTTCTCGATTCGGTCCAGCGGGCAATTGGGACTGTTGAGCGGCTCCCTGACCGGCTGATGCTTCTGGCTGTCTCCCCTGATCGTCTTGAGTTGGATTACGGGTGGATCATGCCGGGCGAAAAACTTGATAGGTCTGCCAAGTACCAGACCTGCGCTGTCGGCTCGTTCTTGGAGAAACCAACCGCCGCCCAGGCCGATACGGCGTTGGCCAACGGGGCCTTGTGGAACACGTCTGTGCTGGTGGCCAAGGGAGAGCGGCTCTGGGAGTTGGGGTGGCAGTGTTTCCCTGACCTGATGCGACTCTTTGAAGCCCTGAGCCAAGCGATCGGGACGCCCCAGGAAGAAAAAGCTCTCGACGCGATCTATCGGGAGATGCCGGCGTATAACTTTTCATCGGATTTACTGCAGCATGTGCCCGAGCACGTTGCGGTGCTCGAAATGACCGGAGTGCTCTGGAGCGACTGGGGTAAGCCCGAACGCATTGCCAACACATTGCGGCAGATCGGGCGGCAACCAGTATTCCCCTTGGAGTGTCTCGGGAGACCGTTTGCCCCGATCCCGCGGGCTGGAGACAGTATGACGGTACAGGCTTAAAACGAGAAAGAGGCAGGTGGAAGATGAAGTCAGGACGACGATCAGGGGTCGAAGGTAGCGGGCAACCAACCATTTACGAGCAAAAGACGAGGGTCACACGCAAGCGGGAGAGGAGACAGGATCAGACGCTTCTCTCCGATGATCTCCACGCTCGTGTTGCCGCACAGGCGTATTCCTTCTATGAGCGACGCGGTTGCGAGGATGGTCACGATTTTGAGGATTGGCTGGAGGCAGAGCGGAGGATTCTGACTGAGTAGCACTAAGGGCGAGCGCTGATGACGGTACGCGAGATTGCGAGGAGGAGCGCCGTCGCCCGGAATGTTGACTCGGAAGGCGAAGACATGAGCTGCGATTCACTGGATGGCCTGGTCGAACGGAGAGGAGTGGAAATTGTGACTCCAACAGGCTCTTGCTCTAATGGGTCGGATGCGGGCGAGCAGATGCCAGCCTCCGCTCACGATCTCGTGGACGTCGGCCTTGCCGTGTTCTCGTCCTCCGCGCGGGTGCTCTACCTCGACCGGCCTGCTCGTCGTTTCTTGACGCGCATTAATTTGATCGAGAAGGGGTATGCGACCGATGGTGCGCTCCCCCTCATTTTGACCGAACTTTACGACGAGCTTCTGAGGGAGGTCTGTGATCGTACCAAGGCGCAATGTTGGGTATGCGTCGTGGTCAAACGGGTCATCCCTATGCAGGGTTTCCAGATGGTGCTTCAGGGTGTTGGATTGCCGGACAGACATGGGATTGAGCGGGCACGGATCGTTCTTGCCATGCAAGAGATCGATCCCTGTACCGAGATTCCTCTCGCGCATCGGGCTGAACAAGAACATCTGCCAGACTGCCCTCTGTCCGACCGCGACCGCTAGTCACACGAGCCGCCAAGATTTGCTCTGAGGTGAGGTGGCGAACCTCACCTCCGCCAGATTCGGGTGGGGACCGAAGTCAAGCTATAGGCTACGTCGGACTGCGGCATCTCGCACCCATGGAACCCACTCCGCTGGGGTCTGTATCTCCAGTGTTCCGCTTGCTTATCCCCATCACGAAGCCCCAACCTCTTATCACAGCTCGCGTTCCGATAATTCACGCTTGTCGGTTGAGATTGGGATGGAGAAAACCGGGACATTCTATTTTTTGCGATACTCGACCGGATGTACGGCGGTCCTTTCTGTGCCTGCTCTTCTCTGCCACAACAGAAGGTTGCCCCCAGGAGGTTGCGTAGAACGATGTTGGCGCCCAAGAATTTCGATGGTCGGTATCAGGATAGTTGCAGGAACCAGACGAAGGTCCGGGTTGGATCTACCCTGACTCTCCTCATCTCAGTCTAGGCCCCATCCGTAACCCCTCGATAGCGTTGGCACATTTTCAGCTTCCTGCTAGCATGGTTCTTCGCCGTCTCCGTTCCGTCTACCTGTGGGTGTAACCTTTTTCCTTATCGGAGCGACTTGATGGATGAAGGCTTTCTTCTTTCACCAAGGAGGCTCCTATGCATAGCGGAATGAAAATGCTTCTCGGCGTCGCAGTTGGAACAGTTTTGCTGGGAATAACAGGCCCGTTCGCCCAGGCCGATGGAGGGGCATCCTGCAGGGGGGGCGGTCATGCCTTCGGCATGGCTCGGCAGGGCATGTCGGGTCACGGAGGATGGACATCCCATACCCTTCGCCACCTCCTCAGGCATCAGCAGGACCTCGGTCTGACGGACGAGCAAGTTGTCAAACTGAAGGGCCTTGCTCTCGACCAGGACCGCGCCAAGATCCGTGCTCATGCGGATGTTGAGATAGCGGAACTGGAGCTCAAGGCACTGGTGGCGGATGAGAAGACAGAGCTATCCGTCATCGAAGCCAAGGTCAACGAGCGCGAATCGTTCGCAGCCAAGCTGAGTTTTATGAGGATCAAAGCGAAGCGTGATCTCTACGCCGTCTTGACTCCCGAACAACGCGAGAAACAGAAAGCCATTCATGACCGGATGAAACAGGCGCATCGTGCGCGCCAGTTCAGCAGCCAGGGAATGGAAGCGACTGATCATGACCAGGCAGACGGGAGCACGAACCCGTCATCGTAATGCACGTCAGGTGAACCAGGGGGAAGTCTGCAGACCGGCTACGTCATGGACGAATGGGGTCCCACGACGACGGTGCATCCGGGGGCTGGTGTGGCCATGTTCCAGGATGGGGTATGATGGGATGTATGGGCAGATGGCGGCAGAGTGCCCCGGCTTCATGGGAGTGCAGACTCTGGTGTCTGATGATTGTGAGATTATCCGACTGGTCTTGGACGGAGAGGTCGATCGTTTTGCGGAACTGATCGCACGGTATCAGCAGCACGTGACGAAAATTACGAATCGGCATGTGTCGTCCGACCGCGTAGCGGAGGTTGCGCACGATGTCTTTGTCCGGGCCTACACGAACCTGTCGAGTTTTTCCGGAAAGACCCCGTTCGAGCATTGGTTGTCCGGCATTGCGGTCCGGACCTGTTATGACTTCTGGCGATCGAGGCGGCGGGAGGAACTGCCGGTCAGCGCGTTGACCACGGAGCATCAGGCCTGGATGGACCATGTGCTGGTGGCGGAGTCCGACGACCAGTTTCGTGAGCAGGCCAGGAGGCGGGAGGCGGCGGAACTATTGCACTGGGCATTGGGTCATCTGTCGGCGGAAAACCGTCTCGTGCTGACGCTGGTCCATCTTGACGGTTATTCCGTTCGCGATGCGGCAGGTCTGCTGGGGTGGAGCCTGATCAATGTGAAGGTGCGGGCATACCGAGCCCGGCAGATGCTCAAGACACTCCTACTCGAAAGGATGCGGCAGGAAGATGACACGACGCGATAATGAACGTATCGGTAAGGTAGCGCGCGTGCTGGCGGAGGTCCATCGCGCGCGTCACGAGCCTTCGCTCGGTGCCGACTGGAGCCTTCGAGTCATGAGGGCCATCCGCCTGGAAGCCGCAGGGCAGGGGTCGTTGAGGACGGCATTGAGGCTCGATCGGCTCGTATGGAGAACTGCCACGGTGGCTGCTGTCTTGGCCCTGGTGTTCACCGGTTCCGTATTGCTCTATACCACCGGAGACGCAGTCGAACTAACCGCACTGATGTCGAGTGAGTTCGATGCGACGGGGTCTCTCGTCGAGTAGGCGGACATATGGAGGAGGAGCCAGTCATGGTGCCAGGAAAATTATGGGGCGGACTCCTTGTCTTGTTCATCGCGGGAGCGCTGATTGGCATCGCCGGGACCACGCTCTATCATCAATACGAACAGGACCATCGATGGGACCGAGGCCCGGCCGCAAGACAGGAGCGGATCATGAAGCGTCTGATTCACGAGTTGGCCTTGACCTCGGCACAACAAGCCGAGATCGAGCCGATCGTCAACCGGACTCATGTGGAAATTCTGCAGGTGCGCTTTCAACACCAGCCGGAAGTGGAACAGGCGCTGATCCGTGGGATGGCCGAGATCAAGACCAAGTTGTCCGTAGGACAGCAGGCAGAGCTGGATAAGCTCTATGCCACACTCCAGCGGCGCTGGCAGGTCTCGCGCGACTATTTGCAATCGGCCCAGGAACGGTTGAAATGAACGAAGTAGGAATGTGGCAGGTTGATGCGATGAGCCTGTCGTAGCCTGCCCGGGCTACGGCTAGATAAGAACCGAGGAAGAACGAGATGCAAGAGTCTATTGGTT
>JBDSKU010000281.1:0-6586 GCA_039916745.1 Nitrospiraceae bacterium | reverse complement strand
GGCCCCCTTGACCTCCCAGGACGTGGACCGCATTGCGGCGGCACTGATTCCACGAATTCTAAGTCGTGACACGCCCATTAATATCGCGGCCCTCCAGGTTGATGATCTGTTGCGCTATGAGCCAGGGACCAGCTTGTCAGTCGTCTGGCACCTGATGGCGTCGCGTCGGATTCCGGTCAACTTAGAGCAGCAGATACAATCCGATGAGCCACTGCCTTGGTAGGGGAGAGCCAACCGGAATGAAGACAGACACATGGGAGATGGAACGACCCATTAATCGCCAACGGGAGGACGGATCTGTTCAAATGATTCGTCCCGTGTTTCTGCGCGAGGACGGATTGGCCGTGGGGATTATCGACATCGCCGATCATACGGCGGAGCCGGAGTGGATCGCGCGGGTCTTACTTGAAGAAGAATTGGCCTCCGGAGACGCCCAGCTCTGTGACAAAGATCCCTATGCCTTCTTGCGCGATCCAAAATATGACGACCTTGGACATCCCCTGGCTCATCGGTATGAAAAGTATAGGCAGAGGCGGGATCGCAACTTCGAAATCATCGAACCGTTAGTCACGGATCCTCGAATCTTTCATCGCAAAGGCCGAGGGAAGTTAATAGGAAAGCGTGCTGCGCAATGCCATATCACGACAAAGCACCTGCGAACTCTGCTCCGTCGCTATTTTCAGCGTGGGGGGATGAAGAATGCGTTGCTGCCGGATTTTGAGACCTCTGGACCAGGGAAACAGATTCGAGGGCCTCGCCAACACTTTCTCGGCAACCGCGGAAAGAAGTTGGTGCGGGTCTTTACCGACAAACGCGGGGTTGAGCAAACCGTGACGGGGCTCTATGCCCTGTTTGCTCAGTACCTGGAAGACTACTTTGACAAAAAGGGGTGGTCATTATCCGAAACACTCGATGCGCTTCACGCCAAGGTGTTTAATTGCGGGTTTGAAATAATGGATGGCACGAAAGTGCCAATCCTCAAGCCCGTTGATGAGAGGCCGAATCTCGACCACCTCAAACATTTCTATCGTCGCTATTGGAACAAGGATATGTCCAGGCGTAAACGTCTTGGAGAGGTGGGGTATGGAACCACGAGTCGCCCAAGAAATAAGGGGACTCGTCATATGGCAAAGTGCCCTGGACAGCTCGTCCAGGCCGATGGCACGTCTCCTGACATTATCATTACGGGCAGCATCCGTCGAACCGAAATAAACGGGCGGGCTACCATTTATTTCTTGATCGACCACTTGACGCATCTGATTTGCGGATTTTTTATCAGCGTTCGAAGCGAATGCTATGTGTCCGTTATGATGGCCATCGACCACATGTCTGCGAATAAAGTCGAATATTGTAAAAGCATGGGGATTACGATTGAGGCGTCAGAGTGGCCGGTAGCCCATGTTCCTCGGCAGATTCTGGTCGACAATGGCGTATTGCGACAATGGAAAGGGAGCCATCTCGTCAACGCCCTAGGTATCCGCGTGATGAATACGTCCGCCTATCGTGGCGATCTTAAGGCACTCGTGGAGCGGCTTAATCTGACAATCAAAGCGCGTATATGCCGGATGCCGGGCACAACAGTCCAAGGAAAGGCCGGAAAAAGACGGCGTGCAGGACGGGAGGCGGCCGCAACCCTAGAAGACCTCATCAAGCATGTGATTGCGGAGACGCTGTGTCACAACAATACGACGATTACGGAGTACACCCGCACGAAGGACATGATTCGTGATGGCGTGGCACCGATCCCCTCTCAGTTATGGGCCTGGGCATGCAGGAGGCTGGGGAAGCCACGTTGGCTACCTAAAGAAACGCTCCGTCTTAATCTTCTTCCTATCGTGCAAGGAACGGTCACTCCAGAAGGGCTGGTCGTGAAGGGCTGCCTCTATACCTGTCCCGATCATTTATGCGCACAGGCCCGTCAAGACGGACGTTTCAAAGTCTTTGCCAATTATGATCCCCGAGCGCCGGATGAGGTCTTCATGCGAGACCCAGATCATGATCTGAAGGTGATTGCCTGTGTGATGCAGGATGAAGCGATGAGAGGACTTGATTCCTCAGAGATCGAGTCGCTGATGGCGGAGGATAAGAACGTACGAAAGCAGTGGGAAGCCCATGATGATAAGCAACGCGCGACGCGCAATGCGCGCCAGGCTGCCATCAATAAGAGCGCAAAGAAGCTGCATGCGCAAGCGCTCGAAAAACAAGGCGTACGGCATAACGACGAGAAGCATGTGTTTGAGGGTCGGAAAGAAGCCATCGAACTTGAAAATCAACTTGGAGCCTGGAGATCGGGAGAAGTGGAGGAAACATCGAAGGCCAAGGTGAGTCGCACGAGCAACGATAGCCCGGACGTACCTCCGCCATCCAATAAGTTTTTGGATGCGCTGAGGAAGGCGCAATCACGCACTTAATCGATCAACTGACCAGGAAAGGATCCGGCATGGCAAGAGGAAGACACATTCAGGCGGATTATACGAAGCCCCCGATCCCACAATTTCTTGGCAATCCATGCATCGAAGCATTATGGCATGAGTTTGATCTAGTGTCGGTGGCCCAAGCTCTTCGCCGTGAACCTCCTCCCATGCCCGACGCGGTTCGCACTGGATCAGAGAACACTCGCCTGCAATGGCTGACGGCCACGCTCAGTGAACTATTCATCCCATCCACCATTTCCCTCCAATTAGCCGAGCGTCTTTGGGACGCGACGATCTTATCGTATCAATTCCGCAATCCCATTTTTCCTCATACGTGGTGCCCGAATACCCTCATCAATGGATTCAATCTGCCGGGGGTGAGCGGCATGGGAAAAACCACAACCATCATCAAAGGGCTACAGCAGATGCCTCAGCGGATTTCACATCGCTTCTTCAACGAGAAGCGGTGGACGAAGGAGCAATTAGTGTGGATTCACCTGGATGCCCCATCCAAAGGATCACCGGGAACGTTTTGCGATGACTTCTTTAAAGAGGTCGACGATATTCTCGGGACAACATACGTAAAGCTCTACGGGAAGGACACGAGGGCCTCTCTGGATTCCATGATTTCAGGCATGAAGCGCATCATGGAAATCAATTGTGTTGGGCTGCTCTTCGTCGATGAAATCAATCATCTGGTTCGGCGCAACACGGAGGAGTCGGCCACGCTGTTAAACTTTTTGTTCTCGTTGAAGAACAAGCTTGGCGTCTCAGTCGTCATGCTGGGCGATTACACGGCGCTCCCCCTATTTACGAAACAATTGCGGCTTATGGGCCGCGCCAGTGGACAAGGGGATTTGGTGTGGGATCGCATGCTTCCGGACGGTCCTACGTGGACAGAGTTACTGCCAGTCCTTTTCAAATATCAAGTGATGCCTCACCCTGTGGAATTGGATCAGGAGCTCTCTAGTGCGCTGTACTATGGCTCTCAGGGTGTCCTGCGAGCGGCGTTGCAGCTATTCAGCCTGGCCCAGCGGTATGCGTTGGAGAAGGGGTGGGATCGGATCACACCACGTGTCATTTATCAAACCATAGACCGAGACCTCCTCTTTAGTGGCGGTGTCCTGCGTGCCCTTCGTACCGGGGATCGTCGATTGCTGGCAAGACATCATCCAGACGTCTTTCCTGGCGTACTTACTGATTACCTCATTGAAGCCATGAGGCGTGGAGACATTGAAGGGTGTTTACATTTGCTTCCTGACCTACAAGTGGCCGCGCGGCAGGCTTCGCAGAGCGAGTCAGCCGGTGTCCAGGATCAAGCCTTTTCAGATGAACCACCAAAGAAAAAAACTTCCACTCGTGGGTCCAATCCTAAATCTACCCAAAAGGTTCCAGCAGCAGAAACGCGTCCGTTGCCAGCGCCAGATTCAATTCTTGGTTGTGTCCATGAATTGCCTCGTGACCACAAGGGGCGCTTTTTTGCACAAGCGGTGCATCAGAAACTCAAAGACGACGGATTTATCGTCAACCTCAAGAACTTTTTGGTTCCGAGCCAGGAATTCAAGGCCTCAGAAGTTCTCGTACATTGAGGCGTATGAAATAGATTATTGATTCGGGCGTGCTCACCTAGATCGCTGAAAAAGGAAGAAAGGCAGGCGCGGTGGCTTCTATTGCCTAGGGCATCGCTCCTTTGTCCTTACTACTGTCAAACAAGTGAAGGATAACTGGAAATGCGACATGGAGTTATCGGTTACTTTCAGGATCCGTATCCGGATGAGCTAATGTACAGCCTCACGGCGCGCCTATTGGAAGTCGCTGGGGTCGCATGTCCTCTTCGTGTCCTGCGGCACCTATTCAATGCGTACGACTATAGAGTCCACGTGGCGTTCCCGTCGAATATTCGCTGGTTCGTGAGTCGGCTGCCCGAGGGAACAAGTTATACTGAGGACGAATTCATCTATAAGCATACGTTGTATCCATTCTATCGCCCCTTTCTTCCAACTCCTCTTGCGGAGGGACTGAAGGCCCATATGAAGAGTCCTGCTACTAATGCAGGGATCGCCAAAGCAGGTCTCAGTGTATCAATGGGTTACAGCCCTCGGTTTTTACGGTTTTGTCCATCATGTGCAACAGCCGACAAGAACAATTATGGAGAGACATATTGGCATCGTCTGCATCAGCTTCCGGGGGTTCTCATCTGCCGTCTGCATCACACGTTTTTGGAAGACACTTCTGTTTTGGCACGGGGCCAGCAACGAGCGCCGGTAACGGCGGCTCGTGCTATCTCTGAGGTGGAGCCCCGCCACTTTAATCCTGAAAATCCGACGAGTAAAAAGCTGTTCCAAATTGCTGCGGACGCGGAGTGGATCCTTACTGCGCCAGCCGAACTAGAGTCCAACCATATGCTGCTAAGGCAGCGGTATCGGGCCATTCTTATCGAACAGAACCCCATCCCGGGCAGAGCTACGGTGTCTATTGAGTACGTCCGTCAAAGATTCCATGAATATTATCCGGTCCATCTGCAGGATCTTTTAGGCTGTTTGGAAGTGAATAGAACTGGGGATTTTGGGAGATCGTACCAGCTTTGGCATGATTATCGCGGACGTCCACCGCTAACTCACCTCTTGATGATGCAATTATTTAACTACTCTGCAGAGAGGTTATTTTCTCGCTCTCCTACGTTTCAACCGTTTGGACTTGGGCCTTGGCCTTGCGTCAATCGGTTTTGTGCACAATGGCAACGCCCTGTCATCCTACGTTATGAGGGTAAGCAGATTAGAGGTCCCTCTAGATGGCAGGGAATATTTAAGTGCTCATGCGGATTGGCCTATATGAGGCACTGGCCCGATGCTAGAAATAGAAGTTCAGTAAAGAAGTACGGGGATGTCTGGGAACAAGGGTTTATCAAACTATGGAGGAACGGAGATTTAGGATGGAAAGAGTTAAGCAAAGAACTCGGCATGGCCCGTAGTACACTGGCCGGAACCGCGGGTCGGCTCCACCTTTCCACTATAGGCTCAAGAAGCCCGGCGAAACTAAAGAGCAGGAAAGGGGGAGGCAAAAGAAGGGGAGGAAAAGTGAAAAAGGTCTTCGATAGGGAGGCAGATCGCCAATTGGTCTTGGAAGCGATTCGAAAACTGCCGCAAGCTACTAGGAAACAATTGTGTAGTACCGTTTCGATACCCTATCGCCGGCTACTGAGGCACGACCGAGAATGGATGGAAGCCAATCTTCCGCCTCGAACGACTACACAAGTGTTGGTGGACTGGGAAAAACGAGACAAAGTGCTGTCAGGACAAATAAAGAAGATCCTTGAGCGATTAAAGCCGCTTAACTTAGGGACGCCGTGGATCAGCCGTACCCGCATTGCTCAAGAGCTGGGCAAATATTCCCTTTGGATATGTGCTGAACGATTGCCCCGAACGACGGCTCTCATTATGACTCATACTGAGACGCGAGCCCAATTTATGGCGCGTACGAAAGCAGCTTTCGTCTAGCGGTTATAGCGATGCAAGTTATCGCTTGTGAGGATGGTGAGGGGAGATGCTGGGAGCGTTTACCGATCCGTACCCTGGAGAGTCTCTGCATAGTGTTTATGCCAGGCTGCGGCAATTGTTGCAATGTCCAAGCCGGCGGGAATTTTCTCTGCAAGTGTTTGGCGTGGCCGATTCAGTTCATGATGTGGATTCGCCAGGGTATATCGATCACCTGGTATCAACGCTTCCAGCCGGACACTCTTATAAGTCTGAGGAATTGATTGATTGGCACACCCCCCTTCCGCTGTATGGTCCGTTTCTGACTCAAGCCAGAACTCACAAAATCCGCATGTTAATGCGAGGCCCAAAGCGCCAAGGGATTCATTTTCTGATAGGGCTGAGGCATCGCAGCCTTGAAAAGGTTCCTCAGTTGCGATACTGCCCACGTTGCGTGGTCAGTCACCGTGCTGAGTATGGGGAATGCTACTGGCTTCGCGTTCACCAAGTTCCAGGAGTTCTTGTCTGCCCCCAGCATGCGGTGTGGCTGAAGGAGAGTGATGTTCCCGCAAGGGGACTGCGCTCTTGCAGTGAGTTGTACACGGCACAGGCCATGATCGGGGCAGCCCAAGTTCCTCAGCTGTTAGCGCTCAAAGAGGAAGGAGCCGGCGCCATTCTGCAGTTAGCGCAGGATGTCGA
>JBDSKU010000280.1:0-4568 GCA_039916745.1 Nitrospiraceae bacterium | reverse complement strand
AAACCCGCGCAGACGACCATGACCACAGATACAGCCATCACCTTAAAAATACTCATCACCATCGTTGCAGCCAGGAATTCGCTCGGCTTGAGCGGACTGGCGAATAAGTTCATGAGATTTCTCGACCAGATCTCCTCCAAGAACGAAATCGTAATCCCCTGCTGCGCTCGGAACAACACATCCCAGAGGATCAAGGCTCCCAAAAAGAACGTGACCGCCCCAGGAATCTGCCCCTGAAACTTCATGAGGTAGACCGTAATGAACCCCCAGATGACCAGATCCAGAAACGGCCAATAGAAAATTTCCATCATCCGCGGCAAGCTGCGTCGATACAGGTATAAATGCCTCGCCACCAGCGCATGGATTCGATGGATCTTCATTTCATCCTCTTCCCCATCTCCACTCTCAACCCTTTGGCGCACATCGTGAGCTGGCAGGGAGGTTCCCCATTGCGCGCGTCCAACGAGGGCCTTCCGAAGCCGCGCGTTGCGCGAGCACAGGGAACGTCCCTGCCAGCTCATTCCCCTACGTCTCTCGCGCCAACTTTACAAATACTTCTTCCAGATCCGCCTGTCCAAACCGCGCCACAATCTCCTGCGCCGTCCCCTCCGCCACAATTTTCCCCCTCTGGAGAAAGATGATCCGATCCGTCATCTCTTCCATCTCATGCATGTTGTGCGACGTATAGAGCACACTCAAGCCGGACGATCGCCGCTCTTCTTTGAGAAAACTCCGAATCTTTTGTGCAATATCGGGATCGAGACTGGCAGTCGGTTCATCGAGGAACAGAATCTTCGGTTCGGTCAAAAAAGCCTTGGCGAGTCCAAGGCGAGTGCTTTGACCGGAGGACAGCTTGCGCGTGACTTTCCGGCGAAAATCTTCCATCTCAAACCGCTTCACGATGCCATCGACCCGCTGTTGAATCTGAGACAGACCGTATAGCCGCGCAATCACCCAGAGGTTTTCCTCGACCGTCAGCGCCTGCGGCAAGGAAACATAGGTCGAAGAAAAATTCACTTGCTGCAGAACGGCCTCCCGGTCGGTCGCCAGGTCGAGTCCGAACATCTGAATGGAACCGGCCGTCGGCGTCACCAGGCCAAGCAGCATCTGAATCGTGGTGGTTTTCCCCGCTCCATTTGGGCCTAACAACCCGAGAATCTCTCCCGGCTTGATGTCGAAGGAAATATCGTTAACGGCAACGAACTCGCCGAACTGTTTCACCAAATGTTGAACGTGTAGCACCGGTGTGGACATGAAGGCTCAGCGATTTAATTAAAGAGCAGTGCGTTGCTGATCTTCTCGGGAAGATGGCAGGTGTCACATTTCCGGTCCACGACCTTCCCCTCATGTTCCGTCTTTCCATCGTGACATCGGAAACAATCCGAGAGGGCTCTGGTTCGCAAATACGAACCTTCCGGATGGTCCGGAAGCCAGGGCTTGGCATCGGCCGAGAGATGCCCGCGTGGCATGACGATCGGATAACCTTTAATCGGCTTTTCATGCACTACCGAAGAATGGCACGTCGTACAGCCCTCCCCTTGGCCACGCGTGGCAAAGGCGTCGATATGTTTACGGTGGCTCATGATCAGACCGACCTCATTGACCGGCGGCGGCAAATCGCGCGGAGCCACTTCGGATACCCGAAGAATGTTTCGATGACAGCTCAAGCACACCGCAGACTCGACTTTCGCCTGCAGATTGTGCGGATCGGTCGGACTGCCGAACAGATAGATCGCGACATCCTTCGTCCCGGCCCAGGCCTTATCGCGAAGCCAGCCTTCGAGGCCCGGTCGCACGTGACAGGCGACACAGGGCACCTCTCGATGCGAGGATTTCGCCCAACTCTCATAGGATGGCGCGATGGTATGACAACTGGCACAGAAGGTCGGTTGGTTTGTGACAGGAATGGCCACAGTGCCGAGCGCGATGGCGCCGGCCACAAGAACCAGCACGATGGATGCGTTAGGCTTCCAGTTCATGCTCCAGAGGAGATTGCGATTTAGGAAATTGTTTCATGATCAACGCGGCCACGCCGACGACATCGTCCAGGCCAAATACCGGTACAGAAAGATCAATCTGCCGGTCTGAGACCACCGCGAGGAGCCCGTCCGTGGACACAGAAATTTCGCCGACTTGCTCACGGACGATGACGATCTTCGGATAGCCTTCGTGTTTCCACCCTTCAGCGATAATCAGGTCGTAGGTATGGTCGAGAAACCGATCCCGCACTTCCTCGACCGTCATCTGATCGGACACATCCGCAAACATCGCCATACTACCCTTGGAGAGCACCATCACGCTGCTGGCGCCGGCTCGCTTATGGCGCCAGCTGTCTTTGCCTTCCGTATCGAGATCGAAGCCATGTCCGGCATGTTTCACCGTCGCGACTTTGTAACCGGCCCGAACCAATTCAGGAATCACGCGCTCGATCAGCGTGGTTTTTCCGCTGTTCGACCGACCGACAAATGAGACAATAGGTACGGTCATGAATGTATCTAACCGGTCAATCGTCAATGATCATGGGTCAACGGCGCGCTCATATACGTCTCGCCATCGGCTCGCGAGTGATGACTATTGACTTCCTTTCTTGCTTAGCAACAGGACAGCTTGGGAGAGCCGGTCTGGGCATGCCCTGCATGGCTGGGCCAGGCTTCTCCGCCCAACAGTTGAACCGACACCAGATCGCCAGGACTGACCCGCTCTACCTCGACAGGGATGTCGATCAAACAATTGGCCTTCACCATCGAGGTTAAAATTCCGGACCCCTGCGCGCCGGTTGTTCGAACCTTAAATACACCTTCTTCTTGCGTGAGCACGCCGCGCAAGAAATGGCGACGATCCGTCCGCTTGGAAAAATTTTCCTGGAAGATCGCCTGCAGAACAGGCCGACCGTAGGTCAGGTGCCCGCTCATTTTGAGCATCGCCGGTCGCACCAGTTGCTCGAACGTCACCATGGAGGATACGGGGTTCCCCGGCAGGCCGAACGCCAGTTTGCCCTGAATCTTGCCGAACGCGAGCGGCTGACCTGGCCGGATCGCCAGCTTCCAGAAATTCATTTCTGCGCCCAGTTCGTGAAAGACCGTCTTTGTAAAGTCGTAATCGCCCATGGACACACCACCGGACAACACCAGAATATCCGCTGTCAGTCCATGTGATATCTTTTCCTTCAGCGCGGCAGGCGTGTCCCTCGCAATCCCCAGCAAGAACGGAATACCGCCCGCCTCCCGAACCGCGGCCGCAATTCCATAACTATTCGAGTTGATGATTTTCTCTTCGCTGAACCGCTCGTCCAAATCCGCCAACTCGTCGCCGGTCGACAAAATCGCCACCCGGGGCCGTTGGTAGACGAAGACGAACGACTTGGCCAGGATCGCCAACATCCCTGCTTCACCGGGCCTAATCTGGGTCCCCTTGGCAATGATGCATTCACCCTTCTTGACGTCTTCGCCTTGCGGGCGGATGTTAGCGCCTTGTGGTTCCGGTTTGAATACGCGAACGGAGTTCGGCGTATGCTCCGTATCCTCGACCTTCAAGATGGTATCCGCTCCCTTCGGGATCGGAGCCCCGGTCATGATGCGAATCGCCTGCCCCGGGCCGACAGATTGTGTCGGCATCTTGCCGGCAGGTACATCCTCGATCACCGTAAGCGACACCGGCTTCTCAATCGCATGCTCCTGTTTGATATCCTCCCACCGCACTGCGAACCCGTCCATCGCACTGTTGTTCCAGGGTGGATTATCCCGCTCCGCCACGATGTCCTCGCCGAGGACACGACCGAGGGCATCAAGGATCGAAATCTTCTCCAAGCCCAGAGTCGACGTGGATGCCAGCACGATCCGCTGCGCCTCTTGCAGCTGCGTAAGCCCCTCTGTTGCATCTGTAGCCTTCACGGTCTCTCCTTCATCAATGCGCCTGCCGAGGGGCGATCTTCATGAGCGACCCGCTCTTTTTGCAGAACGCTTCGACCTTGTTAGCGATGTCGTGATAACACTCGGCCGTCGGCGAGTCCGAATTGAACATCGCAAATGGCTCACCGGCGTCAGACTGGAGTACGACATCGGGGTCGAGCGGAATGCGCCCGAGAAACGGTACGCCCATATCCGCTGCGGCAGCTTCTCCGCCGCCTTTGCGGAACACATCGATGTGGTTGTGACAATGGGGACATTCCAACCCGCTCATGTTCTCGACAATCCCGATGATCGGCACTTCACTGTCCTTGCAGAAGGTCACCGACTTGCGGGAGTCCAGCAAGGCCACTTCCTGCGGGGTCGTAATGATCACCGCCCCGCTGACATTGCCGAGCAAATCGATCGTCGTCACCGATTCATTGCCCGTACCGGGAGGCAGGTCAACAAACAAAAAATTCAGATCCTGCCACTCGACGCCGCCTAAGAGCTGGTTGATGAACTCGTATTTGTACGCATCGCGCCAAATGATCGGATCGTCCGAATTCTGCAGCAAGAACGACATCGAAGCGATTTTCAGATTATAGGCCTGAAATGGGATGATCCCGCCCGAACTGCTGATCTTGAGCTTCTGACCTTCGGCCCCCACCATCTTCGGAATAT
>JBDSKU010000279.1:0-7078 GCA_039916745.1 Nitrospiraceae bacterium | reverse complement strand
TTCAGGCCACGCCGGAACCGAACTGGATCAATTGGAATCAGATGAACAACCTCCTATTGGCGCTCCTGTTTGGCGGCATCGTGTTCTATGCGATCAGTACGGCTAGAAAGCGGGAGATCTTTCTCCGGCGCATTCCCGGCCTCGATGCCGTAGATGAGGCCATCGGCCGCGCGACCGAGTTGGGCAAGCCGATCCTTTACTTGACCGGCGCCCACGACATGAGCGATCCCTCCACCATTGCCGCGGCGGTCATCCTCGGGCGCGTGGCCAAACGCACGGCAGCCTATGAGACAGAGTTGCTCGTCCCGCACCGCGATCCCATCACCATGGCCGTCTGCCAGGAAATTACGAAACAGGCCTACCTGGAAGCAGGCAAGCCGGATCTCTACAAGGACGATTCGAATTTCTTCATTACGTCCGACCAATTCAGCTATACCGCGGCCGTGGACGGCATCATGCTGCGTAAGAAACCGGCTGCAAATTTCTTTATGGGATCCTACTTCGCGGAGGCCTTGCTGTTGACGGAAACAGGCGCGAGCACCGGTGCCATTCAAATCGCCGGAACGGACTCCGATCACCAGCTGCCGTTCTTCGTCACCACCTGCGACTACACCTTGATTGGAGAGGAACTCTACGCTGCCAGTGCCTATCTCTCCAGGGAACCGGTGCAGGTTGGCACGCTGCGCGGTCAGGACATAGGCAAGGCGCTCATCCTCGTGGTGCTCGGCGTCGGGACCCTCTTGGCCACCCTCGGGGTGATGCTCGATGCGCAATGGCCGAAACTGTTTCTGGATGTGTTCAAGGACGTGAAATGATTTTTCTTCGCCGACAGGTTCCACTCCTGATTACGCTCATCACCGGATTGGTGTTTGCGGCGCAATATTATGTGCCGCACCCGGCCTCGGAGCAGATGCTGACCTCCGTCACCAAATGGCTCCAGATCATCGGCGGGTTCGCGCTGGTGCTGGGTGTCAGCAGCCTGTTCCAGGTCCATGCCATGAAGATTCGCCGCAAGGAAGCGGGGTGGGGCTATAGTTTCGTGCTGTACGTCAGCATGCTGGGTACGATCGCGGTCGGCCTCTGGTCGAACGGCAAAGAAGCGGTCGATGGCGCGATGACATCCTTCGGCTGGGTCTATAACTACATGATGGTCCCGTTGCAGGGGACGATGTTTGCGATTCTCGCATTGTTTATTGCTTCTGCCGCCTATCGGTCGTTCCGTGCGCGGAGCCGTGAGGCGGCGGTGCTGCTCATTGCGGCCGTCATCGTCATGATGGGCCGCGTCCCGCTCGGAGAATATCTTATCCCGATCAGCGGCGATCTCTCTCAGTGGATCTTGAACGTGCTCAACGCGTCGGTGCGGCGCGCGATCTTGATCGGCGTCAGCCTCGGCACCGTCGCGCTCTCCATCAAGATTATCTTCGGCATGGAGCGGTCGTATCTCGGGGGGGGGAAAGAGTGATGACGAGCAGTCAGCTATCAGCCGTCAGCGCTCAGCTTCGGAGTCGACAGTTCGTTTCTTACCTGAAGGCTGATTGCTGATGGCTGAATGCTCGGTGGCGACGAAGGAGCAACCGTGAGTTTCGCTGAACGCATGCTGAAAATCGACAGGCGGATCATTTTTCTAGTGATCGGCCTCTGTACGCTCTTGCCGCTGCTCTATCCGGTCGGGCTTCCGATCAAGATTTCGCCGGAGGTGCGCGGGGTCTACGACTACATCGAATCGCTACCTGAGGGATCTGTGTTCCTGCTCTCGCTGGACTTCGATCCGGCCTCGAAGCCTGAGCTATATCCCCAATCGATTTCGTTGCTCCGGCATGCCTTCCGGAAGAACCTGCGCGTGGTCGCGATGACGCTCTGGGTCTCCGGCACCGGCATGGCCGATCAGGTCGTCACGCAGGTGGCCCGCGAGATGGGCAAGGAAAGCGGGAAGGATTATGTGTTTCTGGGCTGGAGTCCCGGCGGGACCGCCGTGATTATCAATATGGGCCAGGACCTCTATGGGGCCTTTCCGGCCGACTACAACGGCAAGCCCACGAAGGGCATGCCGGTACTCCAAGGCATTGCCAATCTACGCGATGTGAACTATGCGATCAGCCTGGGCGCGGGAAATCCAGGAGTAGAAGCCTGGTATGTGTTTGGCAAGGACAAGTACAAGTTTGAACTCGGAGGGGGCTGTACCGGCGTGATGGCGCCGGGGCTCTATCCTCTGTTGCGGAGCGGCCAGATCAACGGTCTCATCGGCGGCTTGCGAGGTGCGGCAGAGTACGAGACCTTGATCGGTCAAAAAGGGAAGGCCATTGCCGGCATGGATGCGCAATCGGCCACCCATCTCGCCATCATCGTGCTCGTGATCATCTGCAATCTGTTCTATTTTTCCATGCGTAGACAGGCCACATTACAGAGCCGCTCGGGAGCGTAAGGACCAATGCCGATTGAAACCATCATCGGGGCTTGGGTGGCGACGGGGTTGACCCTCTTCATCTTCTCGTTCCTCTACAAGGACAATCCGCTGTTCAAGTTGGCGGAGAATCTCTATGTGGGCGTGTCGGTCGGTTATACCATCGTCAAGACCTACGACACCGTCGTCGTGCATCTCGTGTGGAAGCCGATCGTCGAGAACGGGGAATGGGCGTTACTGATTCCGGTTGCCATTGGGGCGCTCATGCTCACGCGGTATGTACCCAAAGCCGCATGGCTGTCACGCTATGCCTTCGCCTTCATTGTGGGGGTCGGGTCGGGGCTCGCGATCCCACGTGTGATTTCTTCCTACATTCTCAAACAGATTGAAGACACGGTTCGCCCACTCCTGGTGATGGTACCAGGCGAGGGGCTTACATTTACCTGGAATCTCCTCAACCCGGCCAGCAGCATCAACACCATCATCATCCTGGTTGGGGTCAGCTCCGTCCTGTTTTACTTCTTCTTTTCCGTTGAGCATACGGGGCCTGGCAAGGTTGTCGCGCGAACCGGAATTCTCTTTCTGATGATCGCCTTCGGCGCGGCCTTCGGCTATACCGTGATGGCCCGTATGTCGCTTCTCATTGGGCGCTTGACTGATCTCATCGAATTCACCGACCCTTCCTATGGCCGGCCGAGCCTCTGGCTCCTGGGTGTGACCATCCTTACCCTCGTGGTGCTGAGCAGGCGGTCTGGCAGCAGCAAACCAGAGGAAGAGTAGGTCGGCCTGGTCTATCCGCTCTGTTTGGTCTTTCTGGTCTAGCGAGACCATCCGGATAGACGAGATAGATCGAATGAACCAGATAGACCAGACCGATGGTTGCAGCTTCTCTAATCGCTTGGTTACAATGGCGCTCCAATAAGGAGCGCCATGACTACTACAATTACGACCCCCCACGATCCCAAGCAATGCCCCGCTCTTCGTAATCTTCAGTTCTCACCGATCAAAGAGGGTGAGGAACAGTACATGGTCCTCTGGGACCCCACGGGGCTGAGCAAAGAAAAGCTCGTGCTACCGCTCAACTACTTTTTCATCATTCAGCATTTCGACGGTGAGCATTCGCTGGCGGAAATCGGAGCGCTCTATCTCAAACGATTCGGGGAATTCCTCGTGCCCAGCAAGATCGATCAGCTGGTGGTCGACCTGAACGAGAAGCTGTTCCTGGAAGGTCCTCGGGCTGAAGATGCCCGGCGATTGGCGCGCGAAACCTATCGGCAGAGCCCTCTACGTGGCGCTGCGTTTGCCGGACGGGGCTACGAAGCCGATGGCGCAAAACTGAAAAAGCAGATCGATGGATTCTTTACGTCGAAAGAAGGACCGGACTTCAAACCGTCAGAGAATGCGGGGAAGAAGATCAAAGGCCTCGTCGCCCCGACCTACGATCTGAAACAAGCAGGGCCGATCTATGCCTGGGCGTACAAAGAGCTGCAAGATGCGGAGCAGCCGGATCTGTTCGTGATCATCGGCACGGCCTCTGCCGGATTGGACCATGTCTTTGCCGTAACGGATAAGGATTTCGAGACACCGCTCGGAGTTGTATCTGCCGACCAGCCGATTCTAAGTCAGCTCAAGGCCAAGCTCCCGACCTTCTTTGAAGACGATCTTTGCCACCAAGCGGAACAGGCCATAGAGTTTCAGCTCCCCTTTCTTCAGGACATCGTGGGGAGCAAGAAGCCCTTCACCATCGTCCCGATTTTGAGTGCCTTCTCTGCGGCCAGCCTGGGGGATCCTACCGTTCGTCAATCGGTCGATGAGTTCTTGACCGGGCTTCGCGAAGTCCTCACGCAATCGGGCCGGTCTTACTGCGTGATTGCCGCGGGAGAACTGGCTCATCTGGGCATGCGTTACGGAGACAAGGCGCCTCCGACGGACTTCTCCTTCCATCGTTGCATGCAGTTCGACCTGGAGATGTTGAAGCCGGTCGAGGAACGCCAGCCTGAAGAGTTCGTCAACTACATCAGGAAAGAGCAGGACCAGCGCCGGATCTCCGGCTTCTCACCCATCTATTCCTTACTGCGGCTGATCGACGCGGAGAGCGGGCAGGTGCTGCGGTACGATCGAGGGATCACGGATCAATACAATTCGACCGTGACGTACGCATCGATGGCCTTCTTCTAACGTCGGCTGCTGAAACAGACTCCCAGCTTCGTTCTCGCCTCGAACAGGTCCTCAACGTACCCCTGAGGGTACGCCTGCGGCCTTGCTGGATAGTCTGTTCGAGCAGCCTATCGGGAGGCTCCTCAAAGAGGCCCCCAACTTCGTTCTCGGTTTATCGAAATCCTCAACGTACCCCCCAGGGAACGAGCTGCTTGCTAGCTCAATGCAGGCGGGTGCGAGCGGTTATGCCTTCGGTTGTGACTCGCCTACGGCCTCGTTGGATGATCTTTTTGAGCAGCCTGTCGAAATCTTCCTTCCCCCCAACTTCGTATTCCGTCTCGACAAAATTCTCAACCTGCCCCTGAGGGTACGGCTTCGGCCTTGCAGGATAGTCTGTCTACGCAGCCTGGCACCCATCTTCGGTAAGAAGCGATCTCGGTAATACGTCCATTTTTATTCTGAAAGATATGAATTCCCATTTCTTATGAAGAGACCATTGACGCGTTTGAGCCATTCAGGCACCCTCATGTTTTTGCAATGAACCAGCGATTGAGGTCACTGTGAACGAAGACAAGGGGACGAAGGGGAGTGGAGCCGATTCTGCTTCGGCTACGAACCAAATCTCTGCGCCAACGATTTCCCTCCCCAAAGGCGGCGGCGCTGTCCGCGGCATCGGCGAAAAGTTCGCTGCCAATCCCGTCACAGGCACAGGCTCGATGTCCGTGCCGATTGCCACGAGCTCCGGTCGCTCCGGCTTTGGCCCACAGCTGTCACTCTCATATGACTCTGGCGCCGGCAATGGCCCATTTGGCCTTGGCTGGACTCTCTCGCTCCCGGCCATTACCCGCAAAACGGATAAAGGTTTACCTCGCTATAACGATTTTGACGAGTCCGATGTCTTCATTCTTTCCGGTGTCGAGGATTTGGTGCCTGTCCTTAAACCGGACGGGAGTCGATACGAGGACACCACAACGGTGCAGGGTTACACGATCCGCCGCTACCGGCCTCGCATCGAAGGCTTGTTTGCCCGTATTGAGCGCTGGACGAATGCCCAGGGTGTATCTCACTGGCGTAGCATTTCCAAGGACAACATCACCACCCTGTATGGCTCCTCGGACAACAGCCGTGTTGTTGAGCAGGCAGTTGCCACGCATACTTTTAGTTGGTTGATCTGCGAGAGCTACGACGACAAGGGCAATGTCATCGTCTACGAGTACGTAGGCGAGAACGACCACAACGTCGATCATGGCCAATCCAACGAACGCAATCGTGACCGCACGGCTAATCGTTATCTGAAGCGCATCAAGTACGGGAATCGCGTCTCGCGTCTCATCCTGCCGGATCTGACCCAACTGCCCTGGCTGTTCGAAGTGGTGTTGGATTATGGGGATCACGATCTGGACGTACCCTTACGAGACGAACCGGGCAAGCAATGGCCCGTTCGCCAGGACCCTTTCTCCTCCTACCGAGCCGGTTTCGAAGTGCGGACCTATCGCCTCTGTCGGCGCGTCTTGATGTTCCATCATTTTAGCGAACTCGGCGTGACGCCATACTTGGTGCGCTCAACGGATTTTAATCATGCGCAAGGCCCGGTTGCCTCGTTCATCACATCCGTCACCCAGTCCAGCTACAAGCGCAACAATGATGGAACGTATCGGAAGAAATCCCTCCCGCCGGTCGAGTTTACCTACAGCCAGGCCGTCATTCAGGAAGAGGTCCATGAAGTCGATGCCGCCAGTCTGGAGAATTTGCCCCAGGGCCTGGATAGCAGCCGCTATCAGTGGGCCGACCTTGATGGGGAAGGGCTCTCAGGTATTTTGACGGAGCAGGGCGGCGCCTGGTTTTACAAACGCAACCAGAGCGCAGTGCCGGTGAAGGATGCGGCGGGCAACACAACGACCGTTGCCAACTTCGCTCCGCTGGAGCGCGTGGCCACGATGCCCTCGTCGGCCAATCTCAGCGGCGGCCAGCAGCTTATGGATTTGGCGGGGAACGGCCAACTGGATGTCGTGGACTTCGAGGGCCCAGCACCGGGCTTTTTCGAGCGCACCACGGATGAAGAGTGGGAGACACACAGGCCGTTTACCTCCCTTCCGAATATTGCCTGGCGCGGTCCCAATCTCAAATTCATTGACCTCACCGGCGATGGCCATGCGGACATCCTGATCACCGAAGACCAAGCCTTTATCTGGTACCAATCGATGGCCGAAGCCGGGTTCGGTCCCGCTGAGAATGTGCGCCAGGCCATCGATGAAGAGCAGGGGCCTCGGCTCGTCTTTGCCGATGGCACCCAATCCATCTACCTGGCGGATATGTCCGGGGATGGCTTGACCGATCTCGTGCGCATCCGCAACGGCGAAGTCTGCTACTGGCCCAATCTGGGGTACGGCCGCTTCGGCGCCAAGGTCACCATGGATCGGGCCCCGTGTTTCGATGCGCCAGACATGTTCGACCAGCGACGTATCCGCCTCGCGGATATCGATGGCTCCGGCCTGGTCGATATCCTGTACCTCAGCGGCC